>JAZQKN010000136.1:0-11463 GCA_045542175.1 Acutalibacteraceae bacterium
CATATTCATTCAACAAATCAAGCATCACCCAGGATGTTATCCTTTATCAAAACGGCGAGAGCGTTGTGTTTGACACAACCGTTGACTGGCACGAAAGCGATAAGGTTCTCAAAGCGGGATTCGATGTTTCCGTTATCGATACAGACGCAACATATGATATCGCACACGGCGCAATCAAGAGACCCACTCATTGGAACACAAGCTTTGACCTTACCCGTTTCGAGGTTGCCGCACACAAATGGGCTGACCTTTCCGAAGGCGGTTACGGCTGCAGTATCATCAATGACTGCAAATACGGCTACGATATTCACAACAGCCATATGCGCATTACTCTTATGCGTGCTCCCACCTGCCCCGACAGAACAGGTGACCACGGTATAAATACGTTCAAATATGCTTTCTATCCCCACGAAAACGACTGGAGAACAGCCACCGTTCAGAAGGCTCTTGCTTTCAACATCCCTCCCGTTGCTTTCTATAACGAAGAGGCGGTCAACGGCTCACTCGGCAGCGAATACAGCTTTGTTACCGCTGACAAGAAAAACGTTACCGTTGATGCACTCAAGAAGGCTCAGGACGGCAACGGCTATATTCTCCGCGTTGTTGAAGACGAGCAGAGAAGAGGCAAATGCAGAATCGACCTCGGCTTCGGCTTTGAAAAGGTTATTGAATGTAATATGATTGAAGAAGACAAGGCTGAAATCGAAAGCGATGAAAACGGCTTTGAATTCACAATCAATCCCTTTGAGGTTAAAACGTTCCGAATTATCTAATAAGGAGTTATATTATGGGTAAGAAAATTATTGTTGCGGGTCTGGGTCACGGCGGAATTGCCGCCGCAGGCTTGCTTGCTGAAAAAGGCTATGACGTAACTGTTTACGAGAAGAAAGCCGAAGGCACTCTCGGTTATGACTGGACAGATATTTTTGCCCCCAACGCACTTAAAATTGCCGGTATGGAAATGCCGCACGAAGACAAGTTTGAATACAAGGAAAATATGACCTTCTTCGGACCTTCGCTTACAAAAGGTCTGAAACAGCACGTTCCCGAGGATAATCTTGAAATCAAGATGGAACGCCGTGACATCTATGAGCATTTCATCAACAGCGCACTTGAAAAAGGCGTTAAAATCGAATATGACTGCGAGGTTTACGGCCCCATTCTTCTTGGCAACAGAGTTGTCGGCATCAAAACGGAAAAAGGCGATTTCTACGGTGACCTCGTTATCGACTCCTGCGGTATGAATTCGCCTGTACGCCGCAATCTTCCCGAGCATCTCGGCATAGAAAACGAAGTTGCCCGTGACGAAAAAATCACTATTTTCAGAGCGTTCTTCAACAAAGCTTCCGATGAAGAGGTTAACGATAAATTCAAGGTTATGCTTTTCCCCTACGGGCAAAAAGCTCTTTGCTGGGTTGCCGCCGAAGAGGACCATACCGACGTTCTTTACGGACGCTTTGAGGACTACGACAAAAAAGACCTTGACGAAATGCTTGAAAACGTCAGAAAAGACAATCCGAGACTCGGAACGGAAATTGTCAGAGGCGGTCAGTTTGTTGAAATTCCCGTCCGTCAGCCGCTTTCAATAATGGTCAGCGACGGCTACGCCGCAATCGGCGACAGTGCATTTATGACCGTTCCCCTTATCGGCTCGGGTATTGCTAATTCGCTTAAAGCATCGAGAATTCTTGCCGATACCGTGCTTGCAGATAAAAATGAAGAATTCACTGCAAACACTCTCTGGGATTATCAGGTGAATTATTACAAGCAGGTCGGTGCGGGTCTCGCTCCCCTTGCATCCGCAAAGAAAATGCTTCTCGGTCTTGACAGAAAAGAAATTGATTACTGCTTTGAAAGCGGAATGGTTACCGAAGACGATATTACAATCGGCGCAGACTTCGGCAGTCTTGACGGTCTTGTTGCATTCGACCCCAAGGACCTGAGCAACAAGGCAAACAAAATCTGTAAAGAGCCTGCTCTCCTCAAGAAAATTCTTGCCGGCGGCACACAGATGGGCAGAGTTATTGCCGCTTGCGCTCTGATGCCTAAAAAATGGAACAGACAGAGGGTTCTTTCCTGGGCAAAGGTTTACAGTTATTCATTCAAATAATCAGATATGCAAAAAGCCGACGGATTTCTCCGTCGGCTTTTATTTTGTTTATTTACCTGCTCTTATGTCAACACGGCGGATTTTACCGCTGATTGTTTTGGGAAGATCCTCTCTGAATTCAACAATTCTGGGATATTTATAAGGAGCAGTGTGTGTTTTAACATATTCCTGAATTTCCTTTTTGAGCTCATCTGTTCCTACTGTTCCTTTGGTTAAAACGACGGATGCTTTAACAATCTGACCTCTTACTTCGTCAGGAACCGGAGTAACCGCACATTCAAGAACATAGGGAAGCTCCATAATAACACTTTCGATCTCGAAAGGTCCGATGCGGTAGCCTGATGACTTGATAACATCATCAATACGGCCTACATACCAGAGATAACCGTCTTCATCCATCGTTGCAGTATCGCCTGTATGATAATATCCGTCATACCAGACGTCGTTTGTTTTTTCTTCATCAAGATAATAGCCGATAAACAGACCACAGGGAACGTTATCCTTTGTTCGGATACAGATTTCACCGGTATCACCTGTTTTACATTCATTACCTTCGGAATCGAGAACAACAACGTCATAAAGCGGACTGGGTTTACCCATTGAACCGATTTTGGGAGTTGAACCGACAAAGTTTGCAATTGAAAGAGTTGTTTCAGTCTGACCGAAGCCTTCCATAATGGTAAGACCTGTTGCCTTCTTGAACTGATTGAAAACTTCAGGGTTAAGAGCTTCTCCTGCAGTTGTTGCATATTCAATTGAAGAAAGGTCATACTTTGACAAATCTTCCTTGATGAAAAACCTGTACATAGTGGGCGGCGCACAGAACGTTGTTATATTGTATTTCTTGAAAAGAGGAAGAATATCTTCGGAATGGAATCTGTCGAAGTCATAAGTGAAAACAGCTGCTTCGCAAAGCCACTGACCGTAAAGCTTGCCCCAGAGTGCCTTACCCCAGCCAGTATCTGAAATTGTAAAATGAAGACCGTCAGGGTTAACGTTATGCCAATGCTTTGCTGTGGGATAATGACCGAGAGCGTACTTATATGAATGAGTTGCAATACGGGGATAACCTGTTGTGCCTGACGTGAAGAGCATAAGCATAGGATCGTCGCCGCAAGGTGTGTTTTCATTACGGAAGAAATGCGTGCTGAAACGTTCCATTTCAACGTTAAAATCATTCCAGCCGTCTTTTTTGCCGCCAACAAGAATTTTAATCATTTCGGGGAATTCTGCCGCTGCCTTTTCTGCCTCTGCGGAAACTTCTCCGTCTGCGGTGCAGACGATTGCCTTTACGCCTGCAGCTTTGTATCTGTAAGTAAAGTCATGTTCAACAAGCTGATTTGTTGCCGGAATCGCAATTGCTCCTATCTTATGAAGAGCAAGCATACAGAACCAGAACTGATAATGACGCTTGAGAACAAGCATAACAGTATCGCCCTTTTTAATTCCGAGAGACTCAAAATAATTGGCGGTTTTTGCGGAATATTTCTTCATATCGCTGAATGTGAATCTGCGTTCGGATTTATCGTTTCCAACCCACATCATTGCGAGCTTATCGGGCGTTTTTGAAGCAATTTCATCAACGCAGTCAAATGCAAAATTGAATTTGTTTTCGTTCTTGAATGAAATTCCGTTGAACACGCCGTTTTCATCATAATATGATTCAATGAAATTATCGGCAACAGTTGTTTTTGAACTCTTTTCTGCAGATACCGATTTTGTTGAAACATAGGGAGTTTCGGGATATTCCTCGCTGACCTGTCCGTTCTGAGGATTAAGAACAACAGCATGGAATTCACATCCGCCCTCGCTGACAGCGATCATACCGTGAGGGATAAGGCTGTTATAGAAAATCGAGTCACCCTCATTAAGAATATCAATATGGTTACCAACCTGAACTTTAAGTGAACCCTTGACAATAACGTCAAATTCCTGACCGTTATGGGAACTGAGCTTTATGGGAGCATTCTGCTCTTCTTCAAGATAAGGGAACTTAACAAGGAAAGGCTCTGCAAGCTTATCCTTGAATTTGGGTGCAAGGTTATTATAAACAAAACCTTTCTTCTTAACAATCTTAAGGCCTTCGTCCTTTCTTGTTATTGCAAAAGACGTGAGAGTTGAGCTTCTGCCTTCAAGAATATCAACAACCTCAACACCGCAAGCCTTTGCACATTTGTAGATAAACGTGAAGCTGAAATCTGTTTCGCCCTGTTCAAGAATTTTGTAATCCTCAAGCGAAACGCCTGTAAGCTTTGCAAGTTCATCCTGCGAATAACCCGTTGCTTCACGCAGATCCTTGATTCTGCCCGCAACCTCTTTCAAATTGTAGTCCATATTTCTTACTCCTTTCTTCGGATTTGCTTTGAGACAAAATAAAAAAACGCCCCAAAGCAAGCTTCCGCTTTGCTTTGAGACGAGTAATTACTTAACCCGCGGTACCACTCAAATTGTGCTTTAACGCACCACTCAACAGGCTCTATCAAGCCCTATGCCTTAACGCGGCATTTTCGGAAACTGTCTACTTACCTTGCGGCTTTCGGAGTTTCAGCTCGGAAGTGATAGCTCTGAACTGCTTTGCTGACGGCTCGCACCAAACGCCGCCTCTCTGAAAACTCTGCAACTCTGCCTTCTTCGTCATAGCTTTTTTCATAAAGATTACTGCTATAATAACACCGTAAAATCCATTTGTCAATATTTTTTCTTTAATTTTTTTGACAAACAAAAACCGATGCATATCAGACGATATACATCGGCTTTATTGCTATGAGATATAATTCATCGGGTTACGTGTTTCGCCGTTATAAATAACCTCAAAGTGAAGATGCGGACCTGTTGAGTTACCTGTTGAGCCGACTCTTCCTATTGTCTGACCCGCCTCAACGTAATCACCGACGGAAACTTTGATTGAGCCGTTCTGCATATGAGCATATCTTGTTTTGTATCCGTTACCGTGATTGATAAGCACCATATTACCGTAACCTGAGCCGCTTCGCTGAACAACCTCAACTCTGCCACCCATTGATGCAACAACGGGTGTACCGTTGGCTCCGCCGCCCGATTTAACAAGGTCAACGCCGTTATGCCAGCCACTGCTTCGCCAGCCGTAGGGTGAGCTTACGTAGTGACAGCTCGGTGCAGGCCAGATAAAGCCCGAATCAGAGGGTGAGCCGATATAAACGCCGTCGTAATATTTCTTTGTACCTACAACAACGATTTCGTCAATTGACTCAACAATGGTTTCATATCCGTACTGTGTATCGACAAGCTCGTCGTCAACGTAAATCTTTGTTTTTGTAACACGCTCCAGACCGTCAACACCGCTTTGCTCAACGCGTCTGTAACCGCTGTATTTGCTTGAGTCTTTCTTTTCAACGGTATCAAATTCAACGTCTCTTATCTCGGTTGTTGATACCGTCTTTTTAATATTAACATACTTTACAGCCTGTTTAAGAGTAATTATATCCCCCTCGCGCATATCGTCCCAATCATAATAGGGATTGAATTTTTCAAGCGAGCTTTGGGATACGTTATTGTTTTCCGCAACAGATTCTATCGTATCATCCTGTAAAACAACGTACTCAACAGCCTCAGACTTGTTACCGCTGATTACACCCGAAAGCTTTGAAGCGTCCCACATTACGTCGGCATCGTCACGGTAAAGCCCCTGTACGTAGTCGATTGTCTGTGCGAAGCTTACAACGTAGCCCTCTTCATCAGCCAACGTTTCATAAGGAGCAAGAATATTATAAAAAACGGTTTTTGCGTCAGATTCATTTTTCACCGCGCAGATAAACTCGCCGTCGATATAAATACCGCAGGCATGAGTAAGGTTATCAACCGAATTTTCGATTATTCTGTCGGAAATTGCCTGTGCGTCGTTTAGCTGCTCAACCGAAACAACGGTAAGCTTATAATCCGCATAAAGATTTGCATCCTCAACCGAAGAGGTCTGGCTTTCGGTTGTTTCGGCAGACGTAATCCCGCCTGTAACAAGCCTTTGATTAACAATTTCCTTTGCTTCAAGATAAACCGCTTCATCGCTGATGTATCCTATGCTTTTGCCGTTATAAATCACCTCAAGAGCAAAGGTTGAATTATTCCAATAGCCTACTGTTATAATGAGAATAAGCAGTGATACTGCGGGCAACACATAATTGACAACCGTTTTAATAAGCTGTTTATGAGTCTTTAATGCCTTGACAATATAATGTTTGATAACAACGGGCAAGGAAAACGGGTGCCTGAGAGTTTTTCTTAACGAACGGATTGCGCTTTTGATTTCTCTGCGGAAATGCACAACCTCAGTCACCGTTGCTTTTGCTGATTTTTTAAGCTTATTTTTAGTGCTTTCGGTTGCTTTGTTGAAAATTTTCCACAGTGCAACAGCGGGCACTTTTAAAATGCCGAAAACAAAGCCGAATACCGTTGCAATCAGTTTTGTTATGAAATCGCCAAGAAGATATATGCTTGCAAAAACAACGTTACTGTCCTGAGGATTATATTCTTCCTGAATTTTCGGCTCTTTTTTTGCTTTCTTTTTTCTTTTTTTTGCTTTCGCCTCGGTTTTTTCTTTGGGCTTGACTGAAGATGCAATTATCTCATCTATTCTGTCAATTTCCTCTTGTACGTCAACCTCTGCATCGATTTTTAAATCTATAATCGGCTCAGGCTCGGAAACGTCTGATTCCGTTGGCTCTGTATTTTTCCTTGCCTCTTCAAGCTGAATTGAATATCTGCGCTCAATATCCTCTTTAATCGCCTGCATTTCAAGTTCACGGCGTTTTTCGTCGCGGAGTCTGAGTTCTTCTTCTCTGCTCAGATGAGGATTTTTTTCTGTTTTACGGGTGCTTGCGGGCGCACCTGAATAAAGCTTTGACAAATCATAGAAACCGTCTGTGATTTCATCCAAAGCTTTTGCACCCTGCTTTTGGGTTTCGGGCTTACCGCTATTGACTTTTTTGTTTTCATCGTTCATCGCGATACTCCGAAAAAAATCTTTAACTTAAGTATTATAATATAAAAAGTAATTTAATTCAATAGCTGAATAAAAAATCAGTTTTCAGATAATTCCTCAAGAAATCTTCCGAGGGCATTCTGCCACGAAGGAAGTCGGTCAAAGCCTGCTTCATCAAGAGACTTTTTAGACATTCTTGAGTTCAAAGGTCGCACTGCAACCGTTTTGTATTCACTGCTCGGTACGGGAATAATTTTTGTTTTCTCCCCCGCAAGCCTCATTATCTCTGACGCAAACTCAGCCCACGAGCAATAGTTTTCGTTTGTTGCGTGATAGACGCCGTATTTTTCCGTCTTTATCATTTCGCAAATGAGCCTTGATAGGTCGGGAGTATAAGTAGGCGAGCCTGTCTGGTCGCACACAACGGTTAACTCATTGCGCTCTTTTGCAAGGCGGAGCATTGTTTTGACAAAGTTTTTGCCGTTGATACCGAAAACCCACGAAATTCTTACGATAAAACATTTACCGCAGTTTTCCAAAGAAACATTCTCACCCTCAAGCTTTGTAATTCCGTAGTGATTACAGGGTGCTTTGGGAGAATCGGTTTCAAAAGGCTCTGTGCCCTTACCGTCAAAAACATAATCCGTGCTGATATAAACAAGCTTTGCACCGTGTTTTTCTGCCGCTTCGGCAACGTTAAGACTGCCGTTACGGTTAATTGCACGGCAGAGGTCTTTATCTGTTTCAGCTCCGTCAACGTTTGTATATGCGGCACAGTGAATGACCGCATCGGGTTTGACTGAATCAAAAAAAGCTTCAACACAGGCTTTGTCGGTAATATCAATCTGCGGTAAATCGGCGGCAAAAACTTCTTCACCGTTTTTGCTCAGCTGTTTTATAATATCATAGCCGAGCTGTCCGCCGGCTCCTGTTACAATTACTCTCATAACTACTCCGAAAAATTATTTTTTAATATTTTAACATATTTTTATGCTTCGCACAAGTTTTTTTGATTTTTTACTGTTGCATATTCCGTTTTTGTGATATAATTAATGATAAAGTATTTATATTGATTGGAGGATAACAATGATTACTGTCAAATCCCCTGCCAAAATAAATCTGTTTCTTGACATTATAGGCAAACTGGACAACGGTTACCACAGCCTTTTTATGGTTATGCAGAGCGTTGACCTTTATGAAAAGGTCTGCGTTGACCGCGCGGATGAAGAAGGTATTTTCCTTGTCTGCTCCGACCCCAGACTGCCTCAGGATGAAAAAAACATCGCCTATAAAGCGGCGGCGGCTTTTTTTGAGTATACACAAATCACGCCCTGCTGTAAAATCGATATCGAAAAGCACATTCCCTTTGCCGCAGGTCTTGCGGGAGGAAGTGCGGATGCGGCGGCAGTTATTGTTGCCCTCAACAAGCTTTACGGTACAAATTTAGGCACCGAAGCTCTTTGCGAAATCGGTCTTACCGTCGGAAGCGACGTACCTTTCTGCATAATGGGCGGCACCTGTCTTTCACAAAACAGAGGCGAAGTGCTTTCAAGGCTCAAACCCCTCAAAGATTGCTTCATCGTGCTTGCAAAACCCGAAAACGGTGTTTCAACTGCTCAGGCTTATGCGGCCGCAGACAGCTCACACATCTATCACCCCGATAAACTCCGTATGCTTGAAGCCTGCGCAAGCGGCAACTTTGAAGATATATGCAAATATGCAGGCAACATTTTCGAGCAGGTTATTGAGGTTGTTGAGCGTATTGAATTCAAAAAAATAATGAGAAAGCATAACACCTCTCTTTGTCAGATGAGCGGAAGCGGCCCGACCGTTTTCGGTATATTCAAAAACGAAGCAGACGCATCAGCCTGTGCACGTGAGCTTGAGGAAATATGCAATAACGTTTACATAACAAAGCCCGTAAATCACGGTGCAATCATTGAATAACAAACAAATCGGCAGGTCTTATCAATGTTAAAAAACAAGGAATCCAGAATAATATTTATCTGCTGGCTTGCCTATGCGGCGGCGTATACCGGCAGACTTAATTTCAGTGCTTCAACCGTTGCTCTTATTGAAGCTTTCAACGCTTCAAAACCCGACGCAGGTCTGGTCAGTTCATTCTTTTTCTTTGCCTACGGCGCCGGTCAGCTTGTCAACGGTATTCTTTCAAAAAAATACAACGCAAAAATAATGATATTCTTATCTCTCGCAGTTTCGTCGTTACTCAACGTGCTTATGCCGTTTTGTCCCAGCATTTCCGTGATGAAATTCGTATGGCTTTTCAACGGCGTAGCTCAGTCAGTATTGTGGAGCACTCTTATAAAGACCCTCTCAAACTTTGTTTCTGATGAAAGAATGCCCAAAGCGATTTTTGCAATGAGCACAACCGTGCCCGTCGGCACCTTTATCGCCTACGGTCTTTCTGCTTTATTTGTTAAATTCGGTATGTGGCAGGCGGTTTTCTTTTCGGGTGCAATTATAATGAGCATTGCGGCGGTTATCTGGCTTTTGCTTTACGGAAAAGGTGAAAAAGCCAAAGCAGTCATTCCCGAAGTAAAAGAAAAGCAAAAAACGGCAAAAGTAATCATTCTTCCGCTTATTCTTGCCGCCGTTGCGGGCATTGCGAACGGATTTATCAAAGACGGTATCAACACCTGGGTGCCCTCGGTTTTATATGAAAACTTCGGCATTTCACAGTCTTTTTCCATTCTTCTCACCTTGCTTTTACCGTTGGTTTCAACACTCGGTGCGGCGGGTGCGAAGAAAACTCACGAAAAAATCAAATCCCATTCGGCAATGAATCTTCTGTTTTTTGCCGGCGCTTCCCTTGCTTTTGCGGCAATACTTATTTCGTTCAAATTACAGAATCTGCCCGCAATTATGGTATGCTTCATTGCAGTTGCATGCCTTATGGCAATGAGCAACAACGTTATCACAAGTATGTTTGCTCTTGATAACAGAGCCGTGCTCAACGCAGGCTTTGCGGCAGGACTTCTCAACACTTTCTGCTACGTCGGCAGTACAATCACAACGTATTCCCTCGGCGCAGTTTCACAGGCAAAAGGATGGAATTCGGTGTTTATTATAATGCTTTCCGTTTGCGTTGTTGCTTCGGTTGCTTGCCTCGTCGGTTTTTCAGCGGAAAGAAAAATTAAAAAGGGTGAATCAAATGAACAAGCTTGATTTTGAAATTAAACTCAGCAGATTATTCAGCAAGAGATATTATAAAAGCTTCAAATCCTGTGCTCCGCACAGCTTTACTGTAACCTACCACACAGGTGCTCTCAACACCCCCGCAAACTCAATTGAGTCAATAGAAACAGCACTTGCAGACGGTGCAGAAATAATTGAATTTGACGTAACCTTCCGTCCTGACGGCACGGCGGTTATTATTCACTCGGGCTCACCCGCCGCCGATGAAGGAATTTTGCTTGACGATGCACTTGCGGCACTCGCAAAGAGTGACACCTGTAAAATCAACCTTGATATCAAATCGGTTGCAAATTTGCCTGAGGTTGACCGACTTATCAACAAACACGGCTTGTTTGAGCGTGCATTCTATACGGGCGTTTTTGATTACTGGGTTGAAGAAGTCAAAAAAAATTCGGCTATCCCCTGTTACCTCAACCACAGAATCACTCATAAAGAAGCAACAGATAAACAAGCGGCACAGATGCTTGCCGACAAAGCAAAATCGTTTGGTGTTATCGGAATCAACTCGTTTTTCGGAACGGCTTCAAAGCTTTTCACCGACGTTATGCATGAAAACGGTCTGAGCGTTTCTCTCTGGACCGCAAACTCAGCAAAAGACATTGCCGCAACGGCAAAATGCACACCCGATAACATAACAACAAAAAAACCGCACCTTATCAAAGATATGAAATAACAAAAACCCCCGACTTTAGACGTTGTGTTCGTAAGGACACAACGACAGTTTTATTCGCCTTTCGGCGAGTTGTATTGCTTCGCAGTTTTATTGTGCTTCGCACAGTTTTATTCGCTTCGCGAGTTTTTTGGCGAATAAAATAACACTGAAACCGAAGGTTACAATAAAACTTTCACGCAAGTGAAAATAACACTCTGCCGTAAGGCAGAATAACACTAAAAAAACTTGCTGTCTAAGATATAATTCATATAGAGGTGATATTTATGGCGGATAGTATTTTACGAGAAAAAGCAAAAGATTTTGCAAAAGAAACAGTTTTTACTTGCCGAGATATAAAGAAAGATAAAAAGGAATCTGTTCTGATAAATCAGATTCTTCGTTCCGCAACCTCTATCGGTGCAAATATACACGAAGCACAATATGCACAAGGAACTAAAGATTTTATATCGAAACTTGAAATAGCACAAAAAGAATGCTATGAAACAGAATATTGGTTAGAACTTCTTTTTG
>JAZQKN010000137.1:0-76677 GCA_045542175.1 Acutalibacteraceae bacterium
CTTACGCAAATCTTGTTATAAGGCTCACAGCAACGGCTGATAAAGAGCCAGTTGCAGCCGTTATCACGGCGAAGCTGATACATAAATACGTCTGTAAGCATACCGTCATCTTCACGGATAGTAACCGTTCTGTTATCTTCAAGTGAGGTAAGAAGCTTTTCTCTGTCAAAGGGAATAACGGTTGATTTTTCGTAAAGAGCCTTGCCTCTTTCAGAGGGAATTCCGTTTTCATAAATCGGAGCGGCGCCCATAAAGATAAGCTTGCCGCCTGCCTTACGGAATTCTTCAAGGCGTTCAATGGTTGTTGTGCGGAGAGTTTCGCAATCGGGAACAACTATTGCGTCATATTCCATCTTACCGACTTTAAGAGGAGCTCCCGCCTTTTCGCACTGTGAGGGAAGAAGCGATTCGCAGATATAGTTGAAATCTATGCTGCCCTTGAGAAGCCACTCGGCAACATTTTCGAATTTTTCGTCCATACAGCTTCTGATAAGGTCTGTTTTGTCATTGGGACCCCAGTGAAGCCAGTAGCTTTCAACAGGATGAACAACGCCGACCTTAACAACGGGCTTACCTCTCGTCATTGCGGTATTTACTCTTGCAAAATGGTCTTCAACGTATGAGAATTCCTTGTACCAGGGTGACTGATAATGGATTGAAGCGGGATAGTCACGCTTTGCTTCGCCGCCCATTGCGTACCAGGAAAGATGAGGAACGCGGATTGTTACGCCGAGACAAGCCTGCCAGTCGCCGTGAAGCTTGTAGTTTCTGAAATCGTTATCCCAGCCCGAAACACCGTAAAGCTCCGAAAGCATACCTTCACAGCCGTACTGATGCACTGCCGACTGTGCCTGCTTTGCGGTTGTGAATTCAAAGCTGTTGCAAAGCATATCGATACCGGGAAGGTCGAAGCCTCTGTATGAACGCATTGCGTCACCCAGAGCGGCGGTCTGGCTGTGGAGAGTGGGTTCTTCCATCATGTGACCTGTGAGTGCAATTCCGTTTTTGCGGCACCAGTCACCGCAGGTATCTGCAAACGCACTCGCAAAACGCTCCGAAATATGGTCGTGATAACGGTAACGCGTTACCGAAACCTTGCCGTCGGGAAGCTCCCAGAAAAGTTCGGGAAGCGATTCGATAATATCGTCGCCGTACTGCGCTTTGTAAGTATCGGGAATATCGTCTGTCCAGGGAAGAAGAGCATCTGCCTTATCCGTTGAATTGGGAAGCTGGTTTTTGCGTGTGAACTGAGGCTCGTCGGTGAAAATAGCGGGAACGGTATTACCGAAGCTGTCGCTGATTTTTTCTCTGTATCTCTCGTGAGTAACCTCAACGAAACGTTCAATTGATTTTTTATCAAGAGTGTTTACGTAAGTCTGATTATTATACCACGATGAGGAGGCGTGAATTTTAAGGTAAGCATACCATTTTGTGCCCTCTGCTTCATCGTTTTCTCCGATACGCTTATAATCAGCGAGGAAGCCGTCGCTGTCAAGCTTTACGTCGTAGCAGGCAATAAGATAACCCTTACCCTCTCTGCTGCCTTCGGCTCTTGAATCCTGTGCGCTTGACTCAACGTCTCCCGAGCAGTCGCAGATTTCTGTTGTGAAAAGCAGGCAACGTGCTCTGTATTCCTCGTCCTTTGTTACAAGTCCGCCTGCCGCACCCGAGGGCCATCTGTCCTCATCGTAAAGCCAGGCAAGCATTTCTTCTTCCTCTGCCTTATCAACGCAGTCCTTGATAAGCTGCATAAAATCTTCTGAAAGATACTCGGTAGCCATACCTGTTCTTACGTGCATATGGAAACCGCCCAGACCCATCTCTTTAAAAACTTCAATCTGTCTTTTAAGCTCCTCGGATTTAAGCTCCGCATTCCATGCCCAGAAAGGAGTACCTCTGTATTCACAGGTGGGATTTTTAAAAAGTTCGTCTGAAAGAGCTGGTGTAACGTTCTTTTTGTAAAGCATTTTTATCTCCTTTCACTCGGCGGGATGTTTGCTCAAAGGCTTATCCTCGCTCGGAGTATTCCAGTTTATATAGTTATTTCTTTCGGCATAATACCATTCAAGTTCAAATATTTTTGCACTTTCCTCAACGGGAACAAAAAGCTGATTTTTCTGAAAATACGGTGTACCGTTCATTTCAACCGTACCAAGATCGGTTTTTGCTTTGTTACTGTCGGGTCTGAACTGAGCGTGATGACCGTAAAATTCACAGTAAAGGCTGTCTTTTTCTTTGATAACCTTTCCGCCGACCGACTGAACAACAACTCCGAAAGGAGCATACCATATTCCGTCTTTCTTTTCGGGGTAAAGCTCTCTTGCGCAAAGCTCAAGCATCTGACCCTTGAAGCACATCTTTGTGAAATCGTATCTCGGTGCCAACGAATAGGGAAGAATCATATCCCTGTCCTTATCAATCCTGAACATATCAATTATTCTGCCGTCTTCCATAAATGCGGTTGCGGTCAGAATGTTTCCTTCAATTTCAACAAGAGTGTATGAGCCCATTCTTTCTTCCTGCGGGAAGAAAGCGGTGTGCCATATCTTCCTTGCGTTAGAGTGATAAATGTTTCCTCCGCCGTTACCCGTTATATAGTGCACGGTGCCCTGTGACGGTTTGTCAAACATCTCGTCGTTTTTCATCGGGAAAGTTCTTGCAAATGAATGCTCGTGACCCGCAAAAAGAATATCAAGTCTGCCCTCTTCAATGGGTTTGCGAAGCCACGGATAGGCATCATTGTTCTGACCTTCGGGCATAACGGGATAAATCGGGAAATGATATGCGCCCAGCTTCCAGGTTTTATCGCTGTTTTTCAGGTCGTTATACGCCCATTCTTCAACCTTTTCGGGGGCATTGATTCCGAGCACAAGAAAATGTGTGTTCGCGTAATCAAAAGAATAGTTTTCACCGATATATCCGTCGGGTCCGTTCATCGGATAAACGGGGCCGAACTGAAAATCGAAGAAATCGGCGTGCTCCAGATAAAACTTGCCTGTCGGCTCAGGGAAATATGTAATATATCCTCTGTTATCGTGATTGCCCGTTGTCATCATATAAGGCATTGATTCAATTATACCTTTGAGGCCGTCAAACATACCGTTCCACTGAAGTTCATTCTGACCGTTATCGCAGTTATCTCCCGCGGTGAAAATAAACTTGCATTGTGGATGCCTTTTCAATGCCGTTTTCAGCATTCTGCCAACCATACTGTAATCGGGCTTGTGCATCGGGTCGCCCTTCTGGTGGTCGGCGATTACGATAAAGCTGAATTTTTCAAGATTTTCGGGCTCGGTTTCAAACGTGAATTCCTCGCTTCGGTTTTCACCGTCACCAACGGTATAAACATACTTTGTGCCGGCTTTAAGTCCCGAAATTTTCGCCCAGAAATAGCGGCTTATATCAATATCGGTTTCTTTTGTAGCGTTTGTTGCTTCAGCTTTTTTCCATTCGCCTGCGTCAGCTTCACGGTAGCACACGTATCCGTTTTCAACCTGTGTGCAGGTACGCCAATGAATACCGATTTCGGTTTTGGGGTCACCGCAGAAAGCAATCATAATATGGTCGGGGCTGTTACCCGAGCCTCTTTCGGGTTTATAAAAAACTCCTTCTGAATCATACATTAAAATCACCTCAAACCAATGATTCTATGTACTTAATTTTAGTAACTATGTATAGTTTTGTCAATAATAATATAAGCGGATTTGAATATTTTTTATATTTCCGGTTGATTTATCAAATCAAATATATTATAATTAGGCTGTATAAATTCAGCCTTCAGGGAGGACAAAAATTATGAAAAGAACAGTAAAACTTATTTCTGTTATTCTTTCGCTTGTAGTAATTGCTTCCTGCTTAACAGTCGGAGCTTCTGCGGCAGGCGAAAACTATCTTAATTACGCAAAAGTCGGCGATGAATATCAGGTTATAAGCTGCGTTTCTGCCGCAAAGGGTGAAATCAACATCCCCGGTACATACAACGGTTTGCCCGTAACTTCAATTGCGGCGGGCGCTTTCAAAGACAGGTCAGCAATCACTAAAATCACCGTTCCCGCCAGCGTAAAATCTGTCGGCACCTCTGCTTTCGAGCAGTGCACGGGTCTGGGCACGGTAATTTTCGAAGGTGAGACCTGTACAATCGGCACGGCGGCTTTCCGTTATTGCGGAACTCTTCTCAACGTTACGCTTCCTTCAAAGCTTACAATCATTCCCACGGAAGCGTTCGCTTTCTGCACAAACCTTGTTAACATCACCATTCCCGAAACAGTAACAACAATCAGCACGGAAGCCTTCAAATGCACAAATCTTCGCACCGTTAATATTCCCGCAAGCGTAACCGCAATCGGCACAAACGCCTTTATGGCATGCCCCAGCATCACTGAATTTGCCGTTGCTGAAGCAAACACAGCTTACAAAGTAATCGAAGGCTGTCTTTACGACATTTCGGGCAAAACTCTTATTCAGTTCCCCAACGGCAAAGTTCTTGCAAGCTTCGCCGTTCCCGCCGGCACAGAAATAATCGGCGATTCCGCTTTCGGTTCAAACAGCAAAATCAGCTCGGTCACTCTGCCCGACGGAGTTAAAACCATCAAAGCTTATGCGTTCAGTAACTGCGGCGCCCTTTATGCCGTTATTATGCCCAACAGCATTCAGACCATCGGCTCACAGGCATTCGGTAACTGCCCCGCGCTTAAGCAGATAACCATTCCCGGCAACGTAACGTCTTATAAGAGTGCTTTTTACAACTCCGCTCTTGAAACCGTTGTCATTTCAGAAGGTGTAACCAAAATCGACGAAAAAGCTTTTGAGAAATGCTCAAAGCTTAAAAACGTTACCGTTCCCTCAACAGTAACAACCGTTGCAATGGGTGCGTTTGACGGCTGTTCGTCTCTCGAACTTCTTTATCTGCCCGAAAGCGTAGCTACCTTTGGCAGAAACGCATTCATCAACTGCGAAAAACTTACTCTCGTTGTTAAACGCAACTCTGCCGCTCACGCTTATGCGGAAAGCGAGGGAATCCCCTGTCTTCTTCAGAATGAGCCCGCACAGAAAACCGTTCTTTCGGTTTCAATAAACACTCTTCCTGAGAAAACTGTTTTTGAGCAGGGTCAGACAATCGATACCGCAGGTCTTATTCTTAACGTTAATTACAGCGACAACACAACGGCAACAATCACCAGCGGTTATCAGATTACCCCCTCTGTTGCCGAAGGCACGGGCATTAAATCCGTTACCATCACTTACGAAGGTAAGACCGCAAGCTACAACATCGAAGTAACTGCCGCTCAGCCTAAAGTGATTGACCGAATCGTTGTTAAGAATTACCCCAAAACAAGCTATAACTATAAAGATTCTTTCGACCCCTCGGGTCTCGTTATCACCGTTTACTATAATGACGGCACAACAGAAGACGTGAGCGAAGGCATTGAAACAGAAAACGTAACCTTCAAGAAAACAGGCAATCACGAAATTGACGTAACCTATCAGGGTGTGAGCACCTCGATAACGGTTAACGTTTCATATTCAATCATCCAGATGTTCATTATGATTTTCCTTCTCGGATTCCTCTGGTATTAATCTGAATTTTAAAACCGCAGTCTTACGGCTGCGGTTTTTCACGTTTTTTAAGAGTATCAATATACTGAATATGAGGCAGGGTGCATTCACCCGCCAAATTCAGACAAAGGTATGATGCCCTTGAAATCCGATATTATCGCCGCCGTTTTGTTGCCGCTTATCGGCACGTCAATCGGCTCTGCGTGTGTTTTTCTGATGAAGCAGAAATTCAACGAAGGCATAGTTAAAAGTCTGTGCGGTTTTGCCGCGGGGGTTATGACTGCCGCTTCCGTATGGAGCTTGCTTCTGCCCGCAATAGACCGTTGCTCAAGCCGTGGCAAAATGGCATTTCATCCCTCTGCCGCAGGCTCCTGGCCCGGAATAATATTTATGTTTTTCATAAGTTATTCCGCCGCCAAAATCAAAAAAATATCCGACAGCAAACCTTTAAGCTCCGTTTCGCTGCTCGTATTATCCGTTACGCTCCACAACGTTCCCGAGGGAATGGCGGTCGGCGCGGCTATCGCCGCCAGCCTTGCCTGTGTTTCCGAAAAAAGCTTTGCCGAAGCGATGATTCTTTCTCTCGGAATCGCCGTTCAGAATTTTCCCGAGGGAGCAATAATATCAATGCCCCTCAAGGCAAACGGAACAAAAAGCATCAAGGCTTTCGGTGTGGGTGTTCTTTCAGGAGCGGTTGAACCCGTCGCCGCAATTCTGACGGTTATTGCCGCAAACAGCATTGTTCCTCTGCTGCCGTATTTTCTGAGCTTTGCCGCAGGAGCAATGGTTTATGCCGTTATCACCGAGCTTATTCCCGAATCGTCATCCAAATCAGGGGTTCTGTTTTATACTCTCGGGTTCACTCTTATGATGGCCCTTGACGTTTCTTTGGGATAGACGCAAAACTTTAAATAAAAATTAATCTTCTTTTTTCTAAAATGTAAATATAAGCAAAAATGCTTATGGTAAAATTTTTGTGTATGATAAAAAATATACGGAGGTTACACTATGAAAGTTACAAACGAAAAGCATTTTGGTATCGCAAGAAAAATCGTTGCCAATATGACATACGAAAGCTGGCAGACCATTCCGCACATCTCATACATCTATGAGCCCGAAGTTTCTCACTTTGTCGAGGTTGTTAAAGAGCTCAACGAATCAGGCAAATTCCCCGTAAAAATTACAATCAACACCATTATGCTCAAGGCTCTTGCCGAAGCATTCAAGGCTGCTCCCGCACTTAACGCACACATCGATTTTGATCCCAAGTTTGTTCGCGGAACAGTTAAAGAATTTGACGAAATCCACGCTGGTATGACCTGGATTCTTCCCAACGGCGAAATGATGACAATCAACCTTCACGATATCGGCAACAAGAGTCTTGTTGAGCTTACCGAATACGTTGCGGACGTTGCAAGAAAAATCGGCAACACAGACCTTACCGAGGTTATGTTCTCCGTTTCATTCAACGACACAATGGAAAAGGTTAAGAAGGGTCATATCATCAAGGCTATCCGCCGCCTTATCGGTGCAAAAACAGGCAAATATAAGATCAAGACTCTTTCGGGACAGGCTAAAAAGGATTACTATGCAATCCCCGAAACAGACAGACTTACAGCTTATGACATCAAGCAGGGCACCGTTACCGTCTCAAACATCGGTTCTCTTACAAGAGGTATCCCCGGCAGAGTTGCTCTTCTTTCAATCATTCCTCCTCAGGTATTCGTTGCCTGCCTCGGTGCTATCACCAAAAAGCCCGTTGTAAAACAGGATGAAAACAGCAATGACGTTATCGTTATCGGTCAGGAGCTTCCCATCGACCTTGTTTTCGACCACAGAGCACTTGACTTCGGCGATCTTATCCCCTTCATCAACAGACTTGAGGATATCTTCAAGAATCCCGAACAGATGTATGAGTGGTAATTGAAATGGATCTTTTTGAAAAAACTCTTGAAAAAAATTACGTCTACGAAGGCAAAATAATAAACGTCTGCCGTGACACGGTAGGTCTGCCCAACGGCAAAACAAGTATCCGCGAAAAGGTTGAACATAACGGCGGTGTATGCATCGCCCCGATAACCGATAACAACGAGCTTATTTTTGTCCGTCAGTTCAGATATGCTTACGGCAAAGTTCTTCTTGAGCTTCCAGCGGGCAAGCTTGAAAAAGGCGAAGACCCGTTTGAGGCGGGCAAGCGTGAGCTTGAGGAAGAAACAGGCCACGTTGCCGCAAAGTATTATGACCTTGGCGAATTCTACCCCACTCCCGGCTACTGTGCAGAAATTATTCATCTTTATGCCGCTTCAGACCTCACCGCAACCGCAATGAATCTTGATGAAGATGAATTTCTCAACGTTGAGCTCATTCCCATCGATAAGGCTCTCGAAATGGTTATGAACGGCGAAATCCCCGACGGCAAAACACAGACTCTTATTCTGAGAGTTGTCAATATGATAAAAAGCGGAATTATCGGAGGCAAATGATGAAAAAAATTATTCTTGCTTCCGCTTCTCCGAGAAGAAAAGAGCTGCTCGAAACTGCGGGAATCAGCTTTGAAATCTGCGTTGCAGACGTTGACGAGTCCATTCCCGAGGGCACAGCTCCCGCTGACGCCGCAAAGCTTACTGCTTCCAAAAAGGCACAGGCAGTTTCCGAAACACATCCCGATGCGGTTGTTATCGGCGCAGATACAATCGTTGTTGCGGACGGTAAGATTCTCGGAAAACCCAAAGATAAAAACGATGCTGAAAATATGCTCCGTATGCTTTCGGGCAAGGAACACCTTGTTATAACAGGCGTTTGTCTTGCTCTCGGCAACGAAAAAAACGTTTTTGAAAAAACAAGCAAAGTCAGATTTTATGAGCTTACCGATGCTGAAATCGAAGCTTACGTTGCCACTGGTGAGCCTATGGACAAAGCGGGTGCTTACGGTATACAGGGCAAAGGCTGTGTGCTTGTTGAAAGCATTGAGGGAGATTATTTCAACATTGTCGGTCTGCCCGTTGCGGCAACCGTCAAAGAACTGAAAAAACTTAAAGCTATATAACAAAATGACCGGCGTTATCGTCGGTCATTATTGATTTTACGGGCGAGTTGTGTTATCATATTTTGAAAAGGAGTGTTACAATGACTGAACGTTTATATTATAAAGACCAATATATCAAAGAGTTCACCGCACAGGTGCTTTCCTGCAACGAAAAAAACGGTAAATTCGAAGTTGTTCTCGATAAATCCGCATTCTTTCCCGAGGGCGGCGGTCAGCCCGGTGACAAAGGCTTCATCGGTGATGCACAGGTGCTTGACACAATTGAAAAAGACGGCGAGGTATATCACATCTGCGACAAAGCCGTTGTTTTGGGCAACGCCGACTGCAAGCTTGACTTTGATTACCGCTTCACCAATATGCAACAGCATTCGGGCGAGCATATTTTTTCGGGCGTAATCCACGCAATGTGCGGCTGTGACAACGTAGGCTTCCACATGGGCGAAAACTACGTTACGGTTGATTTCAACACCGCAATTTCTTCCGAGCAGCTTGCGGAAGCTGAAAGACTTTCCAACGAGGCAGTTTATCAAAACATCCCCATCGTTTCTCTTTATCCCATAGGCAAAGAGGTTGAAAAATATAATTACCGCAGTAAAAAGGAAATTGACGGTCAGCTCCGTCTTACACAGATTGGCGACGTTGACCTTTGTGCCTGCTGCGGCACTCACGTCAGACTTACGGGCGAAATCGGTATAATCAAGGCTGTATCAATGGCCAAATACAAATCGGGTGTCAGAGTTACTCTCCAGATAGGCAGAAAGGCTGTTGCCGATTACACAGAAAAGAATGCAAGCGTGCACGCAATTTCAAATCTTCTTTGTGCAAAAACAGAAGAGGTTGCAGAGGCGGTTGAAAAGCTTCAGGCAAGAATGCGCGATGCGGATTTCAGATATGCTGCACTCAAAAAAGAGCTTTTCGCAGAAAAGAGCAAAAACGTTTCGGGTGAAAAATGCTGTATTTTCGATAACGGGGGTTCAGCCGACGATGCAAGAATCTTTGCGGATATGCTTGCCGACAAAGTTAAAATCGCCGCCGTATTTTCGGGCAGCGATGAAGACGGATATAAATATGCGGTTGTAAGCCGTACGGAGGATTGCCGTGAAATCGGTAAAGCTCTCAACACCGCGTGCAACGGCAGAGGCGGCGGAAAACCCGATATGATTCAGGGCTCCGTTTCCGCAAGCAAAGAAACAATCGAGAAATTTTTTGCTGAAATATAACCAAAAAGGTCTGTGCTTTGAGCACAGACCTTTCTTTATTCTTCAGGCATAACTGCATAATCCATTGCATTTTCTCTCGCAATAAGCATATATATAATTTTTGAAATTTCTTCGGGAGTTTCTTCCATTCCGTTATCAATCCACAGCCTGAAAACGGCAAGAATCGCTCCTACGAAAAAGCTTACGGCATATTTTCCTTCTTTAAGAATGCTTGTAACGGGAAAATAACTGTAAATACGGTCGTTGAGCAAATCCGTAAGACGGTGTGTAAGCCTTGCGGCATAAACTGCATTGATAACGTCTGCATTTTCCTGAATAAAATTGGAAATATAAAGAATAACATCATAAAAGGAAACGTCATCACTGTGAGGAATGCTCTGCTTGAGCTTTCTCTCTTCATCGACAAGCTTTCCTATCAGAATATCATCTTTGGTTTTATAATTTCTGTAATAAGCCATTCTTGAAACGCCCGCAAGCGAAGTGATATCTGTTATGGTTATATCATAGTAATCTTTTTCTTCCATAAGGCGTAACAATGCAGTAAGAATACATTCTTTTGTTAACGTATTTATTTCATTAACCTTTTCCATTACACATTCACCTTTTTTGTAACGTTTCATAATTTTTTTGTTTTTGTTTAAAGTTTATTAACATTCTGGTGTTACACTTGTAACAGTTACAATGGTATCAAAATCTATTATTTTTGTCAAGGGGATTACAAATGCTAAAACTTACCGACATTGTAAAAGAATATCCCACGGGCGACGAAAAAGTTGTTGCTCTTAAGGATGTCAATATTGAATTCCGTAAAAGCGAGTTTGTTTCCATCCTCGGCCATTCGGGCTGCGGCAAAACAACTCTTCTTAACATTATCGGCGGTCTTGACCAGTACACCTCGGGTGACCTTGTAATCAGCGGCAAGTCAACCAAAGATTTCAAGGACGATGACTGGGATACCTACCGCAACCACTCCGTAGGTTTCGTTTTCCAGAACTATAATCTGATTCCACATCAGAGCGTTCTTTCAAACGTTGAGCTTGCACTTACCCTGAGCGGCGTTTCAAAAGCAGAAAGAAAAGAAAGAGCCAAGGCGGCTCTCGAAAAGGTTGGTCTGGGCAACCAGATAAACAAAAAACCCAACCAGATGTCAGGCGGTCAGATGCAGAGAGTTGCAATCGCAAGAGCTCTTGTCAACAACCCTGAAATTCTTCTTGCCGATGAACCCACAGGTGCTCTGGACAGCGAAACAAGCGTTCAGGTTATGGAGCTTCTTAAAGAAATTTCAAAAGACAGGCTCGTTATTATGGTTACTCATAACCCCGAGCTTGCCGATGAATATTCAACAAGAATCATCCGCCTTGTTGACGGCAGAATCGTAAACGACAGTAATCCTTACACCTCTGCAGAGGAAGAAAACACCACTGCTCCCGCAGTCAAAGAAACAAGAAAAGAGAAAAAAGCAAAGAAAAAGCCTTCAATGTCCTTTGCTACCGCACTTTCACTTTCGCTTAATAACCTTATGACAAAGAAGATGCGAACCTTCCTCACTTCTTTTGCAGGCAGCATCGGTATTATCGGCATTGCTCTGATTCTTGCTCTTTCAAACGGCTTCCAGCTTTATATCGAATCCATTCAGCGCGAGGCTCTGACCTCATATCCGATTATGATTGAATCAGCCACAATGGATATGAATGCAATGATGGGCAGTATGACCAACACCGCAACAGGCGAAGTTGACCACGAGCTGGATAAGGTTTATCCCAACTCACTTGCCGCAAGTATGATGGATTCGCTTTCGGCAGGTACGTGGACAAATGATCTCAAGTCTTTCAAGGAATATATTGAAAGCGATAACAGTTTAATCAAGCAGTCTGCAAGCAGCATTAAATATACCTACGGCGGCACCTTTAACATTTATGCTTCGGATTATTCAAACGGTGCAAACAAGGTTTATCCCAGCCCCATCACTGATTTTGCAGGCGAAATGATGGGCACAATGGGTATGGGTCAGGCAACGAATATGATGGGCATGTCCTCGGTTGAAATTATGATGAGCGCCTGGCAGGAGCTTATCGACAGCCCTCAGCTCATTGATGAGCAGTATGACGTTGTTGCAGGCCGTCTTCCCAATAACTACAACGAAGTTGTTCTTATTATCGACCGTAACAACGAAATCAGCGACCTTGCAATTCAGGGCCTCGGTATGATGACCGCGGAAGAAATGATGGACTCAATGATGTCATCAATGACAGGCGGCGAATACAAACCCTATCAGGGCACGTTTGAATATGACGAAATCATTGGCAAAACGTATAAAATCGTTCTTGAGCCCGATTACTATGCTTACGATGAAGCAACGGGCACGTGGATAGACAAACACGGCGATGCAGAATACGAAAAGCAGCTTATTGATAACGGCGAAGAGGTTAAAATCGTTGGTATCATCAAGCCTGCAGAAGGCTCGCTTATGTCAACAACCACAGGTGCTATCGGCTACACAGCAGACCTTACCGAGCACATCATCACCAAAACAAACGAATGCGAAATCGTTATTCAGCAGAAAGCCAACCCTGAGGTTGACGTATTCACAGGTCTTCGTTTTGACGGCTCTGACGTTGCTGCAAACACGCAGCCCGAAACTGCTCCCGCAACCGCAGACACTACCCTCGACCCCGAAATCAGCCCGGTTGAGGCTCCCGTAAGCGACACACAAACAAGCTCAATGCCGTTCAGCGGCAAAGCTCCTCTTGCATCACCTACTGCAACCTATTCCGCAGACGAAATCTATGCTATGATTGACGAAACCTACAGCGGCCAGCAGAGAAAAGACATCAGAAGAATGGTTGATCTTTTCCTTAAGGATTCCCTTACCGATTCCGAAAAAACTGAGCTTGCCGCAAGCATAGGCACAATTGAAGTTCCCGTTATGGGCAAACTCACAGGTGAACAGGCTGTCGGCTTCATCACAAAAATGGGTTACGACGAAAAGCTTGATATTCTTACGGGAATGATAAACGGCGATTACGGTGACGTTCTTCCCCCTCCCACAGACGAGCCTTCTACAGACTCCGAAGAAACAAATCCTGAAGAACCTGTTGCTCCCGAAGAACCCGAACCCGAGCTTCCCAAGCCTCTTTGTGCTACCTATCAGGAAGCTCTTACCAAGCTTGGTGTTGCAGATCTGTCAACACCCAAATCGATCTATATTTATCCTCTTGATTTTGAATCAAAAGACGTTATCTCGGCAGAAATCGAGAAATATAATAACAGTAAGATTGATTCAGGTAACGAAAAGAGCGAAATCAAATATACCGATATGATAGGCCTTCTTCTTTCATCGGTTACAAAAATCGTTAACGTAATCTCTTACGTTCTTATCGCTTTCGTTGCAATTTCACTTGTTGTTTCATCAATTATGATCGGTATTATCACCTATATTTCAGTTCTTGAAAGAACAAAGGAAATCGGTATTCTCCGAGCAATCGGTGCTTCAAAGAAAGATATCTCCAGAGTGTTCAATGCGGAAACGCTTATTGTCGGTTTTGTTTCGGGGGCTCTGGGTATAGGAATAACCCTGCTTCTGACAATTCCCATCAACCTTGTGATTCACCATCTCACCTCAATCGCAAACGTTGCACAGCTTCCTACGGCAGGCGGAATTATCCTTGTTGTAATCAGTATGAGCCTTACGCTCATCGCGGGCCTTATCCCCTCAAGAATAGCTTCAAAGAAAGACCCCGTAGAAGCATTGAGAACAGAATAAAAAAATTAACGGTGCACAGATTTCTGTGCACCGTTTTTCTTATGCAAAAATCCGCAGGCGGAAAACCTGCGGATTTCTTTATTTTATTCAGTTCTTTTCAACGCCGAGAGTTACCTTTTCGCCGTTGATATCCCATTCCTTAACGAATGAGCCGCCTGCTGCAGCAATGATTTCTGTTGCAAGAACGTCGTGGCAGATGCCGTCGTTGTTTGCCTTGAAGATTGCTTCAATCTTTTCGTTGCCGCTTACGTAAATCCTGATGGTATCCATAACCTCAAAGCCTGCGTCCTTACGCATTGTCTGAATCTTGGAAACAAGCTCTCTTACAAAGCCTTCTTCAACAAGCTCAGGTGTGAGGTTTGTATCAAGGACAACGGTTACACCGTAATCGCTTTCTGCCTGGAAACCTTCCTTCTGAACGGTACCGATAAGGAGGTCTTCGGGAGCAAGGCTGATTTCGGTATCACCTACTGTGAACGTGATTGCACCCTTTTCGTCAAGCTCTGCCTTTGCAGCTGAGCCGTCAACGTTTGCAAGGTATTCTCTGATTGCACCGAGCATCTTGCCGTACTTCGGACCGAGAGTCTTGAGCTGAGGCTTGAAGCTGTATGAAACGTATGATGAGGTGTCGTTTACGAAATCAAGCTCCTTAACGTTGAGCTCATCTTCGATGATTTCGCAGTATTCCTTATCAAGCACCTTGGGAGCAATAACAAAAATCTTGCCGAGGGGCTGTCTGTTCTTGATGTTTGCGCCGTTTCTTGCAGCTCTGCCGAGAACAACGATGTTAAGAACTTCGTCCATTGAGTTTTCGAGGTCTTTATCGATGAATGCAGGGTTTGAAACGGGATAATCACAAAGGTGAATGCTTTCGGGAGCTTCCTTATTTACGCTGCAAACAAGGTTGCGGTAAATATCGTCTGCCATGAAGGGAATCATGGGAGCTGAAAGCTTAGCAACGGTTTCAAGAGCGGTGTAAAGAGTCATATAAGCGTTAATCTTATCCTGCTCAAGTCCCTTTGCCCAGAAACGTTCTCTGCCTCTTCTTACGTACCAGTTACTCATATCGTCAACAAAACTCTGAAGTGCTCTTGCAGCTTCGGGGATAGCATAGTTGCCGAGATAATTATCAACTGTATCAATAAGAGTGTTAAGCTTTGAAAGAAGCCACTTATCCATTACGGAAAGCTTATCATAATCAAGGGTGTGCTCTGTGGGATTGAACTTATCGATATTCGCATAAAGAATATAGAAAGCATAAGTGTTCCAGAGAGTACCCATAAACTTATGCTGACCCTCTTCAACTGCCTTGCCGTGGAAACGGTTGGGAAGCCAGGGGGCGGAGTTGGTGTAGAAATACCAGCGGATAGCGTCTGCACCGTATTTTTCAAGAGCGTCAAACGGATCAACCGCATTACCCTTGGATTTTGACATCTTCTGACCGTTTTCGTCCTGAACAAGACCGAGAACGATAACGTTCTTATAGGGAGATTTATCAAAGAGAAGAGTTGAGATAGCAAGAAGTGAATAGAACCAGCCTCTTGTCTGGTCAACTGCTTCTGAAATGAATTCTGCGGGGAACTGCTGCTCGAAAACTTCCTTGTTTTCGAACGGATAGTGATGCTGTGCAAAGGGCATTGCACCTGAATCGTACCAGCAGTCGATAACCTCGGGAACTCTCTTCATTTCGCCGCCGCACTTTTCGCACTTGATGGTAACGTCATCAATGAAAGGACGGTGAAGTTCAATATCATCGGGGCAGTTGCCGCTCATTGACTTGAGCTCTTCGATTGAGCCGATTGAATGTCTGTGGCCGCATTCGCATTCCCAGATATTGAGAGGAGTACCCCAATAACGGTTACGGCTGATACCCCAGTCCTGAATATTTTCAAGCCAGTCACCGAATCTGCCCTTGCCGATGCTTTCGGGAATCCAGTTAACCGTGTTGTTATTCTTAACAAGGTTCTCCTTAACGGCTGTCATCTTGATGAACCAGGATTCTCTTGCATAGTAGATAAGAGGAGTGTCACATCTCCAGCAGAAAGGATAATCGTGTTCAAACTTGGGAGCAGAGAAAAGCTTGCCTTCCTTATCAAGGTCAACAAGGATTTCGGGGTCAGCATCCTTAACGAACTTGCCTGCATAAGGCGTTTCGTCAGTCATATTACCCTTGCCGTCAACGAACTGAACGAAGGGAAGGTCATACTTTCTGCCGACCTTTGCGTCGTCTTCACCGAAAGCGGGAGCAATATGAACGATACCGGTACCGTCTGACATTGTAACGTAATCGTCAACGGTTACAAAGTGACCCTTCTTATTCTGCTTTGCTGCGCATTCGCCTGCACAGGCAAAAAGAGGCTCGTATTCTTTGTATTCAAGGTCTGTGCCCTTGTAGGTTTCAAGAACTTCGTAAGCTGCAACACCGTTTTCTTTGTCACCGAGTGAGCCGAGAACAGTGTCGAGAAGAGCCTTTGCCATATAATATGTGTAGCCGTCAGCAGCCTTAACCTTGCAGTAAGTCTCTTCGGGGTTAACGCAGAGAGCTACGTTTGAGGGAAGAGTCCAGGGAGTTGTTGTCCAAGCAAGGAAGTAAGCGTCTTCACCTACAACCTTGAATCTTACAACTGCCGAACGCTCTTTTACTGCCTTATAGCCCTGTGCAACCTCGTGTGATGAAAGAGGTGTACCGCAACGGGGGCAGTAGGGAACAATCTTGAAACCCTTATAAAGAAGACCCTTATTCCAGATTTCTTTAAGTGACCACCAAACGGATTCAATGTAGCTGTTATGGTAAGTAACGTAGGGGTCGTCCATATCTGCCCAGAAACCTACTGTTCCCGAGAAGTCTTCCCACATTCCCTTGTATTTCCAAACGCTTTCCTTACAGTGGCCGATAAAAGGCTCAAGGCCGTATTTTTCAATCTGTTCCTTACCGTTGATGCCGAGCATCTTTTCAACCTCAAGCTCAACAGGAAGGCCGTGGGTATCCCAACCTGCCTTACGGGGAACCATATAGCCCTTCATTGTGCGGTATCTGGGAATCATATCCTTGATAACGCGGGTAAGAACGTGGCCGATATGAGGCTTGCCGTTTGCGGTGGGAGGACCGTCATAGAACGTGTACGTGGGACAGCCCTTTCTGGATTCAATGCTCTTTTCGAAAATCTTGTTTTCTTTCCAAAAATCGAGAGTTGCTTTTTCGCGTGCAACGAAATCGAGATTCGGTGAAACCTTTTCGTACATTTTTCATTCCTCCGATTTATTTAAATAAACTTTAACCAAAACAAAAAACTCCGACCCTGTCGGGACGGAGATATTATCTTCGCTAACCACCCATACATAACTGATCTTTATGCTCCCGATAACGGCGGGATGCCGTCAAAGCCTACTTGCAACGCTTTCGGTTTGCGATTCGGGAGTGATATTCACGCTTCACACTGCCGGCAGGTTTTCACTGTCTCTGCCTCACTTTGGGTCAGTTTCCGTAAAGGCTACTGTCTCCGTCACTATCTTTGCGGATGTATTCAATTCAGTTAAGAATTATAACATAGTAAAAGTTTATTGTCAATAAAATAAATATAATATATTATTGCGTTGCATTTGCTTCAAAAATATGTTATGATATATTGAATAATTTTTGGCAGGTGTTATTTTGAAAACCATTAAATCAATTCTGTTTTATATCTGGCAATTCACCTATGCAATCGTGCAGAACTTAATAGGCCTTGTTGCATTTGCGATTTATAAATCAAAGGGTGCAAAAAGCGAAAAATTCCACAATTCAATCATCACCTACATAGACAAAAAGAATTTCGGCGGAATTTCTCTGGGCATTTTTATTTTCATCAACGCCAATAGACAGGGAGATGCACTTCACGATACACAGATTCACGAATACGGTCACACGATTCAATCCGCAATTCTCGGCCCGCTCTGGCTTTTTGTTATTGCAATTCCGTCGGTTATCTGGTGCAACACACCGTATTTCGTAAAGCTCCGCAAAGAAAAGAACGTTTCTTATTACAGAGCATACTGCGAAGGCTGGGCAAATATGTGCGGACTCCGGGCTACCAAAGACAGCTTCAAAACCGCTGAACTTCTCAACAGAGGCAGATACGGCAAACCCATAAACCCCAACAGAAACAAACGCAAGGATATTAAAGGAAGAAGGAGAAACAAGTAATGGAAAAGAAGTATCTTAAAACAAGCGAAATAGCTTCGTTTGCAAGCTCCGCTTTCGGCAGAAGTATGATTTATACCCTTATGTCAACTTATCTGCTGATTTTCTACACAGACGCCGCAGGTATTCAGGCAACACACGCAGGCTGGATTATCTTCGGTGCAAGAATTTTCGATGCGGCAAACGACCCCGTAATGGGTATGATTGCAGACCGTACAAAAACAAAGTTCGGCAAGCTCCGTCCGTATCTTCTTTTCTCACCTTTCCTCATTATGGCTTCTACCATAGCTCTTTTCACCGTTCCCGGTTTTGAAAGCTACGGTGCAAAGGTTGCTTATGCGGCAATCACATATATTCTCTGGGGCATCTGCTTCACAATTCAGGACGTTCCTTTCTGGGGCCTGAGTGCTGTTGTTACTCCCCTTGAAAACGAACGCAACAAATTCCTTTCTATTGCAAGAATCGGCAGCACAATCGGCGGAATTCTTCCCACCGTTCTTATTCCCGTGCTTCGCACGTCATCTCTCGGCATAACAAAAGGCTATTTCGTAGGCGGTCTTATTTTCGGTGTTGTCGGCTCAATGATTTCTCTTCTTGCTTTCTTCGGAACAAAAGAAAAGGTTGAACAGCCCCCCAAGGATAAGGTAAGCGTAAAAGAGGTTGTTTCGGCTTACACAAAGAACAAGCCTCTGCTTCTTCTCATTCTTGCAAGCGTTCTCGGCTCGGCAATGCTTATGGCTCAGACTTCGGGCTCATACATTGCAACGTATCTTATTCAGGATTCAGGCTTCATTCCTCACGGCTCGGTTCAGGTTGTTATGACCGTTGCAATCGGTGCAGGTATGATGATAGCCATGGTGCTTATGCCCATACTCCGCAAAAAGCTTTCTCTTAAACAGATTTACATCGGCTCCGCTCTTTTCGGCGCGGTTATGCACGTTGTTCTCTATTTTATGGGTTACAGCAATTTCTACGCACTCCTCGTTGTTCTTGCGGTTGTAGGTCTTCCTCTCGGTATTTTCAACGTTATTACATATGCTATGGTCGGCGACAGCGTCGATTATCTTGAATGGAAAACAGGCAGACGTTCAGAAGGCATCTGCTTTGCATCGCAGACCTTTATCAGCAAGCTCACGGCAGGTATTTCAACGCTTATCACAAGCTTTGTTCTTGAAGCTTATAATTACGTTGAGCCCATCAAATCAAAAAATGAATTCGGCGTATCAATTGAGCTTGCACAGGCTCAGTCCGACGAAACACTCAGAGGTATGTTCATAATGATTTCAATCATTCCCGCAATCAGCCTTGCTCTTTGTGCAGTGCCGATGTTCTTCAATGACTACACAGGCAAGAAAAAGGATAAGATTGTAAAAGAACTTCAGGAACGCAGGGAGATTAAAAATGGATAATCAGTTTGATGCTTTTTCCGCAGGTGTTGAGCCCGGCGGATTAAGAAACACAACACAGATAAAAATTTTAATAACGTTTATCGTCAGCCGTCTTAAAGAGCCTATCAAAGACACCTCTTTGTTTGAAGCACTGCAGATTCACGGCCTCGCAAATTATTTTGAGGCTACACAGGCTCTCGATGAGCTTCTCACAAACGGAAATCTCACACAGGCTGACGGTCTGCTCTATATCACGCCGAAGGGTGAGCTTTCGGTTGCGGAGCTTTCGGAAGAATTGCCCCGCTCTGTTAAAGAAACCGCCCTTGCAGACGCAATCAATCTGCAGCTTCTTGAAAAAAGAGAGGGCGAAAACACCGTTGAAATCGAGCCTGTTGACAACGGCTTCAACGTGACTTTTAAAATTACCCATAAAAGCAGTGTGCTTATGTCCCTGACCGTTTATGCCGCTGACCTTGACCAGGCACAGCTTCTCAAACACAACTTTCTTCAGGACCCCAGCCACGTTTATTCAACGGTAATCACATCACTTTTTGTATGAGGTGCAATATGCTTGAAAAATTAAAACAGGAAGTTTACGAAGCCAATCTTAAGCTTGTAGAATATAGCCTAGTTCTTTTCACATGGGGTAACGTTTCGGCAATTGACCGTGAAAGCGGCCTTGTTGTAATCAAGCCTTCGGGTGTTGACTATGCAAAAATGACTGCCGACGATATGGTTGTTATGAATCTTGACGGCGAAAAGGTTGAGGGCAGACTCAATCCCTCATCGGATACGCCCACACATCTTGAGCTTTACCGCCGTTTCCCTGAAATCGGAGGCGTTGCACACACACACTCCACCTTTGCTGTTTCCTTTGCACAGGCCGCAAGCGATATTCCTTGCTACGGCACAACTCACGCAGACTTCGCTTTCGGCAGCGTGCCCTGCACAAGAGATATGACAAAGGAAGAAATCGAAGGCGAATACGAGCTTAACACAGGCAAGGTTATTGCCGAATGCTTCGAAACAAGAAACATTGACTATAACGCAGTTCCCGCCGTGCTTGTCCGCTCTCACGGTCCTTTCTCGTGGGGTAAAGACGGCTTTGAAGCCGCCAAAAACTCCGCTATTCTTGAAGAAGTGGCAAAAATGGCTTATCTGAGCAAAACAATGGATGCCCCCAAAGCAAACGACCATATTCAGCACAAGCACTATTTCAGAAAACACGGTGCGGGTGCATATTACGGTCAGAAATAAGCAGGTTTCAATCAACGCTTGACACATATACACTTTGCGTATAAAATATAATTAAATCTGCGGTTCATACCGCTTGGGAAACAAGGTGAATAATATGGCAAAATGTCCACATTGCGGAATCAAATTGCATATATGGAACGTTAAGGCTGAATGCCCCAAATGCGGCGTAAACATCGCTAACTACGACTGGGAAAACAGACTTGAACAGGACGCCAAAGAGGCTGAAATTGCGTTTGCAAAGCTTCACGAAACCCTTCGCAAATTCAAGTATTCTTTTGTCGGCACAAAGCTTCGTATTGCAAGAATTCCCATCAGCGTACTTCCCCTTTTCTCATTCCTTCTGCCTCTCGGATTTGCAACACTCAGCATTCCGTTTTATAATGAAACAATCACGCTCAACGCTATCAACATAGTGCTTAAAATAATAGATAACTCATCAATTATCGGAGCTATGATAAAGCTTCCAAACTCGGAAATTGTGGGTGATGCGGGACTTATGCTCCTGCTTTCATTCGCTCTTGTTGTTTTAAGCGCACTTTCGCTTCTCGTGAGCCTTGTATTCCTTCTTCTGAATTTCAAAAAATTCCAAAGCAAGGGTCTCGGAATCACAAACCTTGTTGCAAGCTTTATGATGCTCGGAAGTTCAGTTTGCTTCGGCAGACTTTCCGATATGCTTTCGGCAAGCACCCTTTCGGAAGCTTTCTCCTGCGGACCTCAATGGGGAGTTTACGTTTCGGCAGGTCTTTTCCTCCTGTCATCAATCGTAAACTTTGCGGTTTCGTTCAAAAAAGTTGAGCTTCCTCCCGCCGAAGAAAAGGCAGAAGAAACCGAAAAAGAAACAGTTAATGCATAAACAACTAAAACCGTATCACGGAGAAATCTCCCTGATACGGTTTTTTTATACTGTTTCGGTAATCACGGTGCCCGGATAATAGTGACTTATGATTTCCTGCCAGCTGCTCCCCTGCCTTGCCATATAATCGGCTCCGTATTGGCTCATTCCGACACCGTGACCGTGACCTTTGACTTCAAAAACGTATTCGCCGTCCTCATAAGACGCTTCAAAGCAGTTGCTCCTTAAAGAGAGCTTCTCCCTGACCTGTGCACCGCTTAAATTTTTACCGCAGATTTCAATTCTGCTCACATAACCACCCTCGGTATATTCAACTTCACCTATACCGTTTTCATCGGTATCAGTCCCGAGCAAATCGGTAAGCTCGCTTTCGGTAAAGGTTACTTTTTGTGCGTAATCGGGCGAAAGCTTGTCGCCTGGACTTGCCACGCTTTGCAGATAATTTATATCACTTCCCCAAAGCTCATCCGCCGACTGCGTTGCACCCGCACTCACGGAATGATAAACCGTCAGGGCAGTTTCGCCGTTATACGTAATAACGTTGCCGTAAACCGAATCAACCGCCGCACCGACTTTTCTTTCGTTAGCTTCAAAGGACGAGCCCCAGAGCTCTTTTCTCTGCTCTTTATTTAAATAACCCTGATGCTTGCCCGTATCGTCAGTTATATCGGCAGTTTCGTTGCCCGTCTGCATTGTTCTTTTTGCGTAAGTGTAGCTTGCCGCCGCCTGTGCCTTCAGTGCTTCGGAGTGGTACTGCGCGGGCATTTCAGCCGCAACACAGCCGATAAGATATTCACGCATTTCAATTTTGCTTGTTTCTCCGTTTGAAGACGACATAACGGTTATGTATTCACCACCGTCACTGCTTATGGCAATAACCTCTCTGCTCTGCGCGTCAGAAACAGGCTTTCCGCCGCTGTTTCCGATGGCGGCAACGGGGCATAATATCATTGCAAGCGCAATAAGAATACAGATAATGATATATCTTCTCATTTGTGAATCCCTTCGCTCTCCAAATCACTTGACTTTTATTATATAAAAGGTGTATAATAAATTCTAATTATATGATGAGATAGTGTTATTTAAAGAAAGGAACGATATTATGACCACTATTAAAAACCGCGTTCCGTCCGGTGATATAAACAATTTATGCGATAAAATCCGTAAATATAACTATATTGATCCCGCAGACTTTGAACGTTTCAACGTAAAAAAAGGTCTCAGAAACGCTGACGGCACAGGCGTTATGGCAGGCATAACAAGAGTTTGCTCTGTTGAAGGCTACCACATTGTTGACGGCGAAAAAACTCCCGTTGACGGCCGCCTTTTCTACAGAGGAATTGACATTGACGATATTATCAATGCCTGCATAAAAGAGGACCGTTTCGGCTTTGAGGAAGTTATCTGGCTTCTTCTTTTCGGAACTCTTCCCACTGCTTCACAGCTTGATAATTTCTGCGATATTCTCGGCAGATGCCGTGATTTACCCGATGATTTCATTGAAGATATGATTATGAAATCTCCCTCGCCCAACGTTATGAACAAGCTTGCGCGCTCTGTTCTTTCCCTCTATTCTTATGACAGCAACCCTGATGACACTTCGGTTGAAAACGTTCTGCGTCAGTGCATCAACGTAATTGCACAGATTCCCGCCATTATGGTGTATGCTTATCAGGTCAAGCGCAGACACTATTATCATAAGAGTATGTATATTCATCAGATAAAGCCCGAATACAGAACAGCACAGCACGTTCTGCGTTCAATCAGAGCAAACAAAACCTTCACCGACGAAGAGGCAAAGCTTCTCGATATCTGCCTTATGGTGCACGCTGACCACGGCGGCGGTAATAACTCAACATTCTCAACAAGAGTTCTTACCTCAAGCGGTACAGACACCTATTCGGCAATTGCCGCGGGTATCGGCTCTCTCAAGGGTCCCAAGCACGGCGGTGCCAACATAAAGGTTGTTGAAATGGTTGAGCAGATAAAAGCAGGCGTTTCAGACATAACAAACGAAGGTCAGGTTGCCGATTTCCTCAGAAAGATTATCAGAAAGCAGGAAGGCGACGGCTCGGGTCTTGTTTACGGTATGGGTCACGCGGTTTACACAATCTCTGACCCCAGAGCAAAAATCCTCCGTGCAAAGGCTTCCGAATTTGCTCTTGATTCAAAGTTTGAAGACGAATATATTCTTCTCAACCTTATTGAAAAGCTCACTCCCGAAATTTTCAACGAGGTTAAAGGCTCAAACAAAGCAATGTGTGCAAATGTTGACCTTTACTCAGGTCTTATCTATAAAATGCTCGACATTCCCGCTGACCTTTATACTCCCCTTTTCACTGTTGCAAGAGTTGCGGGCTGGTCAGCTCACAGAATCGAAGAGCTCGTTTCGGGCGGCAAAATTATCCGTCCCGCTTACAAGAGCACAAATCTTGTTCACGATTATACTCCCATTTCCGAGAGATAAACTGAAAAAAGAAGGTAATTACCGTTATGAAAACAAAAGCTTTAACTTCAGGCTTCGGACTCGGTGCAATAATTCTTATTGCCGCTGCGATTATCGCTCTTCCCGTAAGAACAACGCAGTATTTCAGAATTCTTGAAGGCACAACAGGTTTCTATACAACAACCGACTGGACCGTTTATCTGCTTTTCGCAGTTCTTGCCGTTGCAATCGTGGCTTTTCTTGTTCTCGGTTTTATAAACCGCAAAAAGCTTGATTACTCGATTGAAACAAAGAAAAGACCCGGATTCGGAATTCTTGCCGCAGTTACCGCAATCGGTCTGATAATCGATGCCGTTATCTGCCTTAATGCCGTATATAATCCTCAGGTCAGCCTCGGAATATCCACGGCTACCTACGAAGCAACCCAGACGGCAAACTATATACTGACCGCTCAGGCTGTTGCCGCCGCCGTTTCAGCTCTCTACTTTGTAACCGTATGCATCGGCTCACTCAGCGGCAAATCAAACGGCACGGAATTCAAGCTGATTTCTCTTGCTCCCGTTCTCTGGAGTATATTCAGACTCGTTTTCCGTTTCACAAGAACAATCAGCTACATCAGAGTTTCCGACCTGCTTTTTGAAATGATTATGATTATTTTCATGATGCTTTTCTTTATGGCTTTTGCCCAGGTTAACGCAGGCATCGAAGCTAAAAACTGCGAGTGGAAAATTGCGGCTTACGGTTTATCCGCCGCTCTTCTTGCTCTTGTTTGCTTCATTCCCAGATTCATCGTTACCGCAAGCGGTAACACAGATTTGCTTTACAGCTATTCATCGGCTGAATACTGCGACATCGGATTTGCTCTTTTCGCAATTGCCGCAGTTTTAACAAGAATAACAGATAAAAAAGACCTGCCCGAGCCCGAGGTGGCAGAAAAAACCGAGGCTCCCGCACAGGCAGACGCAAACGAGGAATAATCCGAATGTTTTTTGATAATATGATGCTTGCCGCTGAGCAAGTAGGTATTCTTTATATAATCGTTGCAGTTGGTTTTTTTGCAGATAAATTCGGTCTTTACACCGGAAAAACCGCAAAAAAATGCACCGATCTTCTCTTTTATATCGTTACACCCGCTAAAATCATTGAAAGCTTTTTCACTCTCGAATACAGCCCCGAAACAGTAAAAGGTTTGTTCATTGCTCTTGGCTGCGGTTTTCTTCTTCACACCGTTGCCGCAATCGTTTCCACCTTTGTTTTCAATAAGTGCGATATTGAAAAAGCTGTTATTTTTAAGTATGCGGGAGCATACAGCAACGCAGGCTATATGGGTCTGCCCCTTGCCAATGCCATTTTTGGTACGGAAGGCGTGTTCTACTGCTCTGCGGTTATCATTTCGTTCCAGATTTTCTGCTTTACCCACGGCGTTTACGTTATGAACAAGGGTAAAACAGAGGGCAAAAAGGGAATTGAGTTTAAAAAGCTTATATTCAACCCCGGTGTTATCGGTGTTGTAATCGGTATGCCGATTTTCCTGCTTTCACTCAAGCTTCCCGATATAATCGCCCAGCCCATAACCTACGTGGGCAGCCTTAACAGTCCGCTTGCGATGCTGATTTTCGGCACTTACATCGCACATACGGATTTCAAATCAATTTTCAAGGAATGGCGTATTCTTGCCGTTGCATTTATAAAGCTTATTCTTATGCCCGCAATTATGCTTGTCCTTTACAAGCTTATCGGCATAAGCGGCGTGCTTCTCGGCTCTCTTATGGTTTCGGCAAGTGCTCCGAGTGCAACAAACACAACGATTTTTGCCGCAAAATACGAAAGAGACGCAGGTCTTGCTTCTCAGACTGTGGCAATAATCAGCTTCCTTTCAATTCTCACAATGCCCGTTGTTATTGCGGTTTCTCAGCTTTGATTATGAGGTGGTATTCTGAAAATCAAAGAAATAATGGATATCGCTTCGCCTCTTTGGGGTGTTTGCGGCTTTGACGGATTAAGCGGCAATCTTATTGAATGCCGTGCAAAGAGCAGACTTCCCGAAAACGCCAAATCTGTTATCGTTGCGTGCTTTCCTTATTATTTAGGCAAGGACGCATATAAAAACAGCAATATTTCAAAATACGCCGTTGTAACGGATTATCATGACGTTGCAATTGCACGACTTGAAGAAGCGTGCAATAAACTGCGTGAAATATACCCCGAAGAAGAATTTGTTCCGTTTGCCGATAACTCACCGATTCCCGAAGTTTCGGCGGCAATCAATTCAGGTCTCGGCGTAAGAGGAAAAAACTCTCTTCTCATCACTGAAAAATACGGCTCTTACGTTTTCATAGGCGAAATCGTCACAACGCTTGCCGTTGAGAAAACGGAAAGCGAAATAAAAAGTTGCTTAGACTGCGGCTTATGTCTGGCAAACTGCCCCGCAAAGGCAATCGGCGATAACGGAATCGACAGTTCAAAATGTCTCTCAGCCGTTACGCAGAAAAAAGGCACACTTTCCGCTGAAGAAACTGCTTTGATGAAAGAATGCGGCTGTGTCTGGGGCTGCGATTTATGTCAGGATATTTGCCCGATGAACAAAAACACGGCGGTTACGGAAATTGAAGAGTTTCTCAAAGACCCCGTTGCAATCCTCACAAATGAAACTCCCCTTGAAGGGCGTGCGTATGCCTGGAGAGGTAAAAAAGTTACAGAAAGAAATCTTGCGGTTACAAGCTATGAAGATTAACGGTTTTAATCTGAATAATCCCGTAGAGCAAACCCTGAAGGCAACATTTGCCGCAGGGCGTTTTCCGCATGCAATAATTCTTGAAGGCGGCTCTGCTCAGGAAAGAATGGACCTTGGCAGAAACATTGCCGCCGCTCTCACCTGCTCTGAATCACGTGCTCAGGCTCCTTGCGGCGAATGTTCTCATTGCAAAAAGAATGCCGCCGATTCTCATCCCGACGTTCTTATTTATTCTGTTGAGGATAAGCCCAGAGCCTTCAAGGTTGACCTTGTAAGAGATATAAGAAACAAGGCGTTTATAATTCCGAATGAAGCCGACCGAAAGGTTTTCATTCTTGAAAATTCACATACTATGGGTATAGAGGGCCAGAATGCAATACTGAAAATTCTTGAAGAGCCCCCCTCATACGTTAATTTTATTCTTCTCTGTTCTTCCAAATCGGGATTTTTACCCACAGTGCTTTCAAGAGCAACGGTTTATACCGTCGGCGAAGCAGAAAATTCCGATTCCGAAACAGACTACGAAAAGACCGTTGAAGCGGCAAGCAACGTTGCAAAATCGCTCACAAGCATTGACGATTTTGAAACACTGAAAGCGGCGGCGGTTTTTGAAAAAGACGCAAAGCTTTTGAAAGCGGCATTACCCGTTATGCAGGAAATCTTTGCGGCAGCTTTAAGAACAAAGCACAATGCCGCTGAAGACGGCTGTGAATTCGGCACTCTTCCCGCCGAGCTTGCATCAAGACTCTCGGGCAGAGCGTTGCTCGAGCTTTGCGAAACAGTCAACACTCTTATGGCATCAATCAGAATGAATGCCAACCACAATTTGATGATTACCGCGCTTTGCACGTCTCTTCGCAAAGCCGTTTCGAAATAGGAGGTACATTATGGCAGAAGTAATAGGTGTTCGCTTTAAAGAAGTGGGCAAGGTTTATTATTTTGACCCCGACGGTAAAAAGCTCAGAAAAGGTGAGCGTGTAATAGTTGAAACAGTTCGCGGCATTGAATGCGGCGAGGTTGCAATGGATAACAGAGAGGTAAGCGACGAAGAAATCGTAAAGCCCCTCAAAAAGCTTATCCGAATTGCAACTGACGATGATATCTATACTCTTGCAGAAAACAAGCGCAAGGAAGCCGAAGCTTTCGAGGTTTGTCAGAAAAAGATTGCCGCACATAATCTTGACATGAAGCTTGTTGACGTTGAATATACTTTTGACGGCGGCAAAATTCTTTTCTATTTCACCGCAGACGGCAGAGTTGACTTCAGAGAGCTTGTAAAAGACCTTGCAAGCGTATTCAGAACACGCATTGGGCTTCGTCAGATAGGTGTTCGTGACGAATCAAAAATGCTCGGCGGTCTCGGAATTTGCGGCAGACCTTTCTGTTGCGGCAGTTTCCTCGGCGAATTCCAGCCCGTTTCAATCAAAATGGCAAAAGAGCAGGGACTTTCGCTCAACCCCGCAAAAATCAGCGGTGCCTGCGGCAGACTTATGTGCTGCCTCAAGTATGAGCAGAATGCCTACGAGCATCTTCTTAAAATCACTCCCAAGCCCGGTGCAATTGTTGAAACAAACGAGGGTGCCGGCACTGTAGTTGATTTCAGCTTACTTACAGGCACGCTCAAAGTTCAGCTTCACAACAACCCCGACGCACCGCCCAAAGCCTTCCACCGCAAGGAGGTTAAGCTTGTAAGAGACGCTAAAATCAGGGTTGAAAAAGAAGAAATTAATGCCCTCAAAGACATTGAAGACTGATTTTTTTAAAAGACTCTTGCATTTTTAAAATTATGTGTTACAATGATGGTAACCCAACATACAAGGAGGAAGATTTCAATGGCATACGTAATTAACGATTCTTGCATTTCATGCGGCGCTTGTGCAGCAGAATGCCCCGTAGAAGCTATCTCAGAAGGCGCAGATAAGTACGTTATCGACGCTGACGCTTGCATCGAATGCGGCGCTTGTGCAGATGCTTGCCCCGTAGAAGCTCCCGTAGCTGAATAATTCAGAAATTGAATTAAAGTAAAAGGCTTTCCGAAACGGAAAGCCTTTTTGTTTTATTCTGATTTTACCGTAACGCTTGATTTAAGACCGTCTTTTGTATATGCGTAAAGTGTGATTTCGCCTTGCATATCCCCCGCTCTCACGTAAACCAGAGCTCTGCCTCTGTAAGTGTTGCGGTAACGCTCCGCATAGCAGGTAAGGTCATCGGGCTTGCCGTTTTCAATACCGATAATTTCACCGTCGCCGATGAGCTGATAATAAATTCTTCTGTCATCTGCACAGGCAATATTACCGTTTGCATCATCAAGCTCCACTTCGATATGAAATACGTCTTCACCGTTTGCCGAAACAGAGTTTCTGTCGGCGATGAGGATTATTTTTTCTGCCTTTTCAGGTGAGTAAACAGTATCTGTTGCACCGCTTACCTTTGCTGTAAGCTCGCCGTTTTCAAAGGGAATTTCCCACGAAGCTCTGCAATCGGTAACCGCTTGCTTGCCGAGTGAATTTCCGTTTAAGAAAAGCTCCGCTTCTTCTGTATTGGTATAGCAACTGACCGTTACCGTTTCGCCGTCGCCAGCCGAATAAACAAAGCTGTCCGACCAAACGCTCGAATGCTCTTTTGCACATCTTGAAACCGCAATTTTTACAAAAGGTTCATCTGTCCACAGTGCTTTGCGGCGGTAATAAAGCGGCTTTTCGTTTGCACAAAGGTCAAGCATACCCGCCTGAGAAATCCTTTCGGGCCAGCCTCGGCATTCACCAAGAAAATCAATGCCCGTCCACAAAAACTGGCCGCATATATAATCGTTATCCCTCACGGCATACCAGGCTCTCGGGTCGTGACTGTTTTCACTGCCGAAAATAACTCTGTCGGGGAAACGCTTGTGGTCTTCCTCGTAAAAATGCTCTCTGTAATTATATCCCGAAACGTCAAGTACGTCTGCAAAACCCGTTCTTGTTGAAAGCTCGGGGAATGAAAGCGCCGAAAGCACGGGTCGGGTTTTATCAATGTTATGAACAATCTCAACAAGCTCCTTTGCAACTGTAGCAAGTCTGCCTGCATCGGGCTTTTTATCATCGTATTTTCTCTCGCGCTCAGGCTTGTTTGCATCGTTATTGCCGAGCGACTCCTTGAAAAGTGGCGTAACGTAGGGGTCGTTTGGATAATCTATCTCATTGCCGATTGACCAGAGAATTATTGAAGGATGGTTTCTGTCGCGAAGCACCATCGCCTCAAGGTCAGCCTTATGCCAGAGAGGAAAATCCTCGGCATAGCCGAAACGCTTTGGCGGATAGACGTTGTGTCCCTGCCACCACTTGTTTTTTGCGCCCTCCCATTCGTCAAAAGCTTCGTCCATTACAAGCAGACCGAGTCTGTCGCAAAGGTCAAGAAGCTCTTCACAGGGCGGATTGTGAGCGGTACGCAGAGCGTTGCAGCCCGCCGCCTTGAATTTTTCAATTCTTCTCTTCCACACCGTTTCGGGCACTGCCGCGCCGAGCGCACCCGCATCGTGATGCACGCAGACGCCCTTGAGTTTCATATTCTTGCCGTTAAGGAAAAAACCTTCATCGGGGTCAAACGCAATTGTTCTTATTCCGAAAGGAATGCTTATTTCATCGCTTATTTCACCGTCTTTTAAAGCACGGCAAACAAGAGTATATAAAACGGGGGTATCGGGCGACCAAAACTTTGCATTTTCAACCGCTACGTCTACTGCACCGCAGCTTTCTTCACCTTTACAGGAAGCAACGCAAACTCCGTTTTCATCATTAACAAGGAATTCAGCGCCGTCGCACTCAAGAGTTTTATATTCAATATGCACCTGTGCATTGCCGTTTTCAACCGTTTTTGTTGAAACGAAAACACCGTCTTTTTCAAAGCAGTTCTTTTCGCAGATTTCAATTTTTACGTCTCTGTAAATTCCGCTGCCCGTAAACCATCTTGAATCGGCAACCTCGTTATGCTCCACCCTGACGCTGATAATATTTTCGCCTGCACGCACAAACTCGCTTATATCAAAAGTAAAGGTTGAATACCCGTAAGCCCAGCCGCCGAGATAATTGCTGTTTATCCAGACTTTGGAATGTTTATATATTCCGCCAAAAGTGATTCTCACTCTTTTTGAGCATACGTCCTCAGGCAAAACAAAATGCTTTCTGTACCAAGCGGTGCCGCCGGGAAGGTATCCCGTACCGCTTGCATTGGATTTTTCAAACTCGTGTTCAACCGACCAATCGTGAGGCAGCGTTATCTCTCTCCACGCACTGTCGTTATATCCCATATAATCCGCATCGGGAATATCTCCGAGATGAAATTTCCAGTTTCGGTTTATGCTGAATATCTTTCCCATAATTCAAGCCTCCGTTCTTTTAATAATTGTAACACACGCAAATACGAATGTACAATAAAATTATTGAAAATTCAATTCAAAGTGATATAATAAAACTTAGTTTTTAAAAGGAGCTGATATAATGCTTGGTGCAGCAATAAGTTATATCGTTAAATTTATACCTCTTGTTCTTTCAACAATCATTACTTTTGTTTCAATTTTTCCCGCCTCATACTCAAGGCTTGAAGAAGAAATCGGTTTACAGCTTGAGCATATTGCGGCACTTGAACAGGCATATGCAAACGGTGAAATACCTTCCGTTAACGAAGCTGATATTTTTGCGGGTGACCTTAAAGCAGAGCTTGAAGCAGGCATAAAATTCAACGAAATGAGTTTCATTGCCACCCACAACAGTTACCAGACTCCCGCGACGGACGAACTCAAAAAGGTTTATAATAACCTTTCATACCTTTCTTTCGGACTTATCCAAGGTTCAAAAGGCGATTTCTGGAGCGAACCTCTGACCAATCAGCTCAACTGCGGAATCCGCAGCCTTGAAATGGACTTTGAGATTTTTGACCGTGACGGAGAAATTTCATTCACCTGTATGCACTCACCGCATATCGATATGACAACGTCATGCTACGACTTTTCTCTCGGTCTTAAGGAAATTGCCATGTGGTCGGATAACAACCCAAACCATTTGCCCATTACAATAATCGTTGAGCCCAAAGCAATCGCAATTCCGCTTGAGGATATGAAATTTTTCAGCATTAAATATGCCGACGAGCTTGACAAAATGTTCAGAGATACCCTTGGCGACAAACTGTTTACTCCCGCCGATATGCTCCGTGATTATGCTTCGTTCGGCGAAATGAGAGCCGCCGATGATTGGTGCAAGGTTGAGGATATGCTCGGAAAAGTACTTATTCTTCTGCACGACGGCGGCACAACTGAAGATTATATCGACCTTGACCCGTCGCTCAAATCTCAGGCAATGTTTCCGATGCTCCGCCCCAACGATATTGATCGCGACTGTGCTTCATTCATCATTTGTAACGACCCCGTTAAGCTCGCTGAATTAAACGAAGAAATTATCATCGAAAATAAAATCATCGTGCGTACAATGGTTGATACTTTCGGAAGTGTTTCGTCGGAAAAGCTTGACGTGGCTCTCGCAACAGATGCACAAATACTTTCAACCGATTATCCGATAAGAACAGACTTGAATGAAGACAGTTACGTTGTCACTTTTGAGGGATATAAAACCGTCAGAAAAGCAGGATAAAATACGCCCGGCTGTAAAAAAAGCACCGAAGTTTTCTTCGGTGCTTTCTTGTTTTATTAAAGGTTGTAGTACTTATCAAATTCTGCGGGATGAGGAATCTTTGAAAGCTCTGCGCATTCAGCACGCTTTGTTTTGATGAAGTTTGCAATAAGCTCTGCGGGGAATACTCCGCCTTCGGTAAGAAAAGCGTTGTCTGCTTCAAGAGCATCAAGAGCATCTTCAAGGCATACGGGAAGGTGCTGAAGCTTTGCCTTTTCTTCTTCGGGAAGATGGAAAAGGTTAACGTCATAGGGACCCCAGCCGTTTGCGTGAGGATCAATTTTATTCTTAACGCCGTCAAGACCTGCCATAAGTATTGCCGCATAGCAGAAATAGGGGTTACAGGTTGCGTCGGGGTTACGAAGTTCAAATCTTCTCTTGTCGGGGCTCTTTGCGTAAGCGGGAATACGGATAACCGCACTTCTGTTTGAAGTTGCGTAGCCTACGGTTACGGGAGCTTCAAAGCCGGGAATAAGACGCTTGAATGAGTTTGTGCTGGGATTGGTGATAGCACAAAGAGCACCGATATGCTTAAGGAGACCGCCCATAAAGTAATGAGCTGTTTCGCTAAGGTGTGAATAACCGTTATCATCTGAAAATACGGGTTCGCCATCCTTGAAAAGAAGCATATGAACGTGCATACCGCTGCCTGCTTCGCCGTAAATGGGCTTGGGCATAAAGGTTGCGGTCTTGCCGTATTTGAGAGCTGTGTTGTGGATGATATACTTAATCATCATTGAAGCGTCGGCCATGTGAACAACTTCACCGAGCTGAGGCTCGATTTCATACTGACCTGAGGCGGCAACTTCGGGATGATGATAGTTGATGTCAATGCCTGCTTCCTTCATAAGAAGGCACATTTCACTGCGGCATTCGTAAGAAGTATCGAAAGGTTTTGCAATGTGATAATTCTTCTGCTTTGCAACAACCACGCCGAGACCGTCTGTGCCTGAATTCCAGTATGACTGGCTTGCGTCTACAGATGCACCGATGTGCTTTCCTTCAACGTTCCATCTTACGTCATCGAAAAGATAAAACTCAAATTCGGGCAGAATCTTCATTTCATCAGCAATGCCGCTGTTTTTCATATAGTCAACAGCTGCCTTGATGATGTTTCTGGGATACTGAGCAAGAGGACGGTTTTCGGGGCTGTCAATAATCATTGCGTTACCCGTCATTGAAAGAGTTGCGATTTCACAGAAGGGATCGATAACCGCTGTGTCGGGATCGGGGATGAAAACCATATCGCTCTTTTCAACAACAGCATAGCCGTAGTTTGAAGCGTCAAAGCCGATACCGCTCTTCATTGTATCCTCAGAAAAGTTTTCTGCGGGAATGGTAACGTGTCTGTATTGACCGTTGATGTCAACCATTTTAAAGTCGACCATCTTAATATCTTTTTCTTTGATAAGTGCCAGAATATCCTGAATTGTCTTTGCCATAGGAACCACATCCTTTATTTTAATACTTGAATTATATCAATTCTTTTATTTTTCGTCAATAATTATCAGCGCTCAAGATAAATTTCTTTAATGGTTTTGATCTCCTGCTGAGTTACTCCGATTGAAAGAAGATAATTTTCAGCTTTCTCCTGAAGCGTATTTCCCTCATACGTCTTGAGGCGCTCAACAAAGGAATTCATCTGCTCAGCACTCCAGAGTCCGCCGTGATATAACGCAGAAAGCTGATAGTCGCGCATCAGGTCTTCCTCGCTCATACCGAGAAGTGCACCGAGAATAAAGCATACCGTTCCTGTACGGTCCACACCGTGCGTACAATGAAGCAGAATCGGTGCATCGCTTTTGGCTGCAAGGTCGGAGAATACATTTCGCATCGCCGTCTGTCCGTAGCCCGTAAATACGTCAGTATACATCTGTGAACCGTAGTAAATATGCTCAACGCCTGCGCCTAATTTATCTGCCCCGCTGACGTTTTCGCTTGAAGAACGCAAATCCATTTCCGTACGGATTCCGAATTCAGTAAGAAGCGTATTTACACCGTTTGCCGTAATTGTGTATTTTGAATCCACAGCACCGTCAATTTCAGCGCTTCTGTAAAGAATTCCCTGTCGCACCTTGTAGCCGTCAACGGTTTCCCATCCGCCAAAGTCACGAAGATTCGCCACACCCTCAACGTTGAGAAGTCTCGGAGTTTTTGCAGTTTTAAAGCTTCCGCTAACGCTTGACTGCGTTCCGTTTGAAATTTCAAGGTCGAAACGGTAAAAATACTTTGTATCTGTTTTTAAATTATATATATCAACGCTTGTCTGTGCATTGTCGAGATTATAGATTGCAGGTAAAGAAAAATCGTTTTTTTCAGAAACGTTAAGAGTTGCTTTCTTAACACTGCAGCCTTCAGGAATGCCTTTGATGTTATACCAGACGCTCACACAAAGTCCCAAATCAAGTCTGCCCGCCTGCGATTTTTCAAACATTTTATAGTTATCCGCAGAATAATCAAGCTTCATAAACTCATTAACCACAGAATTCACAAGAACAACGTCTTCTTCAAACATAGGAATCTCAATATATATTGAAGAAGATGTTTTTTGAGTTTCCGAAGGATTGTTTACAGGCGAATTATCGGAATTCTTTACAAAGCCGTATTTATCAAGCATACTTCCGAGCACGCCCAGAATAACAACAAAGAGTAAAGCAATGCCGGCATTTGCAATTTTATATCTGTTTCGTTTAACAAAGCTTTTAGCTTTGCTTTTAAAAGACCTGTGTCTTCCTTTTGAGTGACCGTGATGATGGCTGTGATGATGGTGACTGTGATGGATTTCGTTGCTCTTCGGGGCATTCACCTCATTTTCGCCTTCGTTTGAATCAAAAATTATGTTTTCGTTGTTATCCATATTTCCCACTCCTGTTTAATGACTGTGCTTTTTTTTCGCTGATTTTTTTACTGTTTCAAGCATAAACTTTATTTCCTGAACAAACAGCTTTGGATTCATTCCTTTAATCATCAGCTTGTTATTTTCACGTATGGGTTTGAATATAAATCCAAATATAAAGTTTGTAAAAATCTGTGTAACAAGCGAAGCAAATGCTGCGCCGCTTGCTCCCCGGTAAGGTATAAGCAACAGATTAAGTGCAATATTAAACACTGCGCCTGAAAGATTAATAAGCCAAAGATATTTTTGCTTTTGCTCTGCAAGAATCCATACGTTTCTGATTGAACCCATATAAGAAAAAGCAAGATACCATACCAGAATTTGAAGCACTCTGACCGACTCCTGATATCCGTCTCCGTAAAGCACACCGATAATCGGTTTGGATAAAACGGTAAAAACCAGACTCTGTGCAAGCGACGTGTAAATAACGATGCTGTAAAGTCTTGAAACAAGCTCAGCGTAATTCTCTGACTTTTCCTTTTTGGAAGAAAGAATCATAGGTCTGAAAGAATCTATGATTGCTGTATATACAAACTGAAAAACACCTGCACTTGTTATGGCGGCGGTATAAAATCCGTTTGCTTGTGTACCGCTCATTTGCGTGAGCATTATATGGTCTGTACTCTGAAAAAGAACAACCATAAGAGATGACAGGATATAATGCTTGCTCTTTGAAAGCATTGTTTTTGCTCTTTGAGCCGAAAAGCTGAATTTTCCTTGCCCTTTTTTAATATAAATCAAAACCAAGGCAATACCGATAATTCCGAAATCCAGAGAATTTGTTACTGCAAACCAGTAGATGCTTTTCGACGTTATCAACAGCACAATTTTATAAGCCGAAACAACAACATAAGCAAAAAACATAACCGCTGCAGAATATTTTGCCATAAGCTTATACTGATACCAATACTGTATCATTTCAATTGCGGCAAAAAGCAAAGAAAGGCTGTAGAGAATACATACCGTAATTGCCATTTTATCGTCAGCATTCGCCACACAGGCAAATGCCGAAACACCCGCTATACAGAGCAGACTTGAGGAAACGTTAAGCACAAGCGACGTGCCGATAATTTCGCCCTCTTTTTCGGGGGTTTCAACAAATTCGTGCACAAGCGTTGCATTGAATCCAAGTCGCATCAGCGGAAGTGCAAATGCCACAATCGAAGCGGCATAGTTAATCAGACCGTAGTTGGCAGGACCGAGATATCTTGCACTCAGCATACCCACTATCAGTTGCAAAACCGATTGTGCTATTTTACACGCAACTGTCCAGGTTGCGTTGTTTATTGCCTGATTATACTTCATATTACCTCTTCGGGATAAAATTATAAAGAAACCTGCATATGATATGCAGACTTGTTTATAACTTCATCATTTGCAGCATCTCCCCTTTTCAGAGGAGATGCTGCTTTTTTAATTAACCTATAATCTGACCCTTTTCATTAAAGGTATAGGTATCTGCGATAAGCAGATTGTTTGTTGCGGTGATTTTAATTGTAGTGTTGACCGCAAGCTTGCCTTTATAGGTTGCATAGTAATAATAGCCGTCAACGTATACAAGACCTTTTTCTACGCCCAAACCGTTTTCATAGTAATAAAGCTCACCGTCTTTTTCTACTATGCCGTTAAGCATCTTGCCGTCAGGTCCGAATTCATACTTAACACCTGTAGGCAAATCACAGCTTGAAAGCGTTACCTTGATTGTCTTGTTTACGGCAATTTTGCCCTTATATGCAACGTAATAATAATCGTCGCCTATCTTGGTAAGACCCTTTTCAAGAGCCTGACCGTTTTCATAGTAATAAAGCTCGCCGTCTTTCTCTATTATACCGTTAAGCATTTTGCCGTTTGCATCAAATTCATACTTAACGCCCGCGGGCAAGTCACAGTTTGTAAGAGTAACTTTCAGCGTCTTGCTTACCGCAATTTTGCCCTTGTAAGCGGCGTAATAGTAATCCTCGCCAACCTTTACAAGACCTTTTTCTACACCTATGCCGTTTTCATAGTAATAAAGCACTCCGTCTTTTTCTACTATGCCGTTAAGTGCTTTACCGTCCGCACCGAATTCATAGGTTGCCTTGGGTAAATCGCAGTTGATTATTGAGGGTCTCAAAGACGTGTTTACAGCCAGTTTACCGTTATAGGCGGCGTAGTAATAATCATTACCTATCTTGATAAGACCCTTTTCTACGCCCTTGCCGTTTTCGTAATAGTAAAGGATGCCGTCTTTTTCTATTATTCCGCTGATCATTTTACCTTCGGCATCAAATTCATAATGCTCTCCTGCGGGTAAGTCACAGCTTGTGACAGTTGCCTTTATCGATTTGCCGACAACAAGCTTGCCCTTATATGCAGCATAATAATAGTCATCGCCTATCTTGATAAGGCCCTTTTCATCCGCAACGCCGTTTTCATAATAGTAAAGCTCACCGTCTTTTTCTATTATGCCGTCAAGCGCTTTGCCGTCTGCACCGAATTCATAGGTTGCCTTGGGTAAATCACAGTTGATTATTGAAGGTCTAAGCGATGTGTTTACCGCAAGCTTGCCCTTATAAGCAGCGTAGTAATAAGCACCGTCAACTTTAATAAGACCCTTTTCAACGCCCTTGCCTGTTTCATAATAGTAAAGGACGCCGTCTTTTTCTACAATGCCGTCAAGCATCTTGCCGTCTGCACCGAATTCATATCTGTCAATCGGCAAATCACAGCTTGTCATAGGTATTTTAAGCTCTTTGTTTGTTACAAGCTTGCCCTTATAAGCTGCATAATAATAGTCGTTACCAACCTTGACAAGACCCTTTTCTACACCTACGCCTTTTTCGTAATAATAAAGTACACCGTCAAGCTCAACTATTTCACCGTTTGCTGATGAGCCTATCATCTTACCTTCGGCATCGAACGTGTAAGTACCCTTGGGTAAATCACAGTTGGTCGAAGCCGTAGTCAGCGTTGTGTTTGTTGCAAGCTTTCCGCCGTATGTAGCGTAGTAATAATCATCACCGTACTTGAACAGATGCTTCTCTGTTGCAATACCGTTTTCAATATAACGGTAATAGCCGTCCAGATAGTAAATTCCGTTAAGCACGCCTCTGCAAACACCGTCATCGCCAAAATCATACCAGGTTGTAGGCATTGCCGATGCGCTTACTGATCTGAGACCTTCATAGCGGTAACCGCCTCTGAAATAGTAAAGATTTCCGTCAATCTCGTACCAGCCTCTGAAATAATACGAAGGACCGTAGTAATAACGTGTACCTTCAAGTGTTTTTATCCATACGCCGTCGGAAACCTTGCCGGTTTCTTCAAAGTTAAAATAAACTTCTCCGACTCTGTAATAACCGCCCTTTGCGGCAAGGGTTGATGAATGGAAATAATACCACTCGTCATTTATCATATGCCAGCCTGACATAAGCTCGCCAAGCTTTGAATAGCGGTAAACTCCGTTGGCCTCATCATAGAAAAGACCTGTAAACTTAGTCTGGCCGATATTGATTCCGTTTTCACCGAAATCATAATAGTAGCCGTCAATCAGGCAGATGCCTGTGTATTTCTGGCCGTCAACGTAATACGCAAAACCGTTTTCTTCATTTACCCAGCCTTCCTTAACAGCCTTTGAAAGAATATAAGTATCTTCAAAGTAAGCATAGGTTGCGCCGAAATAACCGCCCTTTTCATTAGGGTTATCGGGGTTAACAAAAGGAAGGATACCGTAGGCTTCCTGATTCTGGGTATTCTGTGCAAACGTATAAAGAGCATTTGCACGCATATACATCTTGTAGCTTATATCACCCGCGTTAACAACTGTAAGTCTGTCATTGGGCCAATCTACACCTTGCTTGGGAATGAGCTTGATTCCCTTGAGAATGCAGAGCGGATTTGCCATATCGGGGTCAATCGCCTGAGTCTGGTCTTTCCAGTTAAGAGTGAGAGTAAGGGTATTGGTTGCTTCGTCAAACTCTGTATTGGTAAGCACAAAATAATCGTTAACCAGGCTGATATTACTGTAATCAACCTCAAAATTGCTGTCAATGCGTACCGTTGCCTTAACTTCCGTAAGAACGCTCACTCTTTCTGCAAGCTGCATAAGGAATGACCACGCGGAAGCATTTTCAAGCTCTGCGCCCGGCAACATAGTCGTAAGGTCTGCAAGCTGCTCGGGAATGGGAATCTGAGTCATATCGATTCCGAAGGTATACTCCGTAATCATTTCTTCGCTGTAATCAACAATCTCGTAGACGTATTCGTCCTCTGTTGTTGAATTGCTTACAACTCTGTTCCATGCCATTGTACGGTCGCCGCCAGTTGCGTTATCAAAATCAAATGAAACCTCATCCATTGTGTAAAGAGCAACGCTTATGGAATCGCTTTCCGTACTGTCAGCGGCAAGAGAAGCCGTAACAATAACGTTCTTTACGCCCGAAGCTTCATTACCGATAAATCCGAAGCCTTCAACCACACCCGCTGAAGGTGTGCTGAGCGTAAATACAAGGTCTTCAGGAATTGCCTTGACAGGCTTATTCTCGTAAAGAGCCATAACGGGTAACTCTGCTTTCTGACCGTAGATGGCATTCATATTTGTTTTGCTGAAGTAAACTCTGTCCGGAACAACGATGTTAATTGTTTTTGTGCCGATAACCGTGTCACCGAGCATAAGATACACATCAACCGAACCGTTTCTGAGCGCCGTAAGAACGCCGTCTTCTGTTACCGTAGCCCATTTATCATCCGAAACAGCCCAGCTTGTTCCTTCGGGAAGCTCTGCCGTATTACCTGTTGCGCTTACGCCCTTTGCGGTAAGCTGAACGGACGAGTTTTTGGTCATAAAGTCATATTCGCTCTCAATAATTGCGTGATCGAAAGCGGTTGAACTGGGAGCGGTTGAAACCATAATAAGCGACGTGCTTACTGAACGTGCCGCACCGTCCGAAGGCTTGTTGGAAACACTGAGTTTATCATCGCCTTCTTTTCTTGTAACGAGCGTTGTTGATCCGCCGCCATCAAGATTTATAGCCTGAACACAACCCGCTTCAAGCATAATATGAGCAATTTCATTATAAGTACCGCCGCAGGAAACAGGTTCCTGTCTGCCGTCAAGTACCATAAACACAACCTTACCTGTCTGGGTAATGCCTACCGCCGTACGGCTTGCACGGTTTGTTGCATAATCAGTGTTTGACGTTATAAGTACTTTTCCGTCTTTTACAAGCATTGAACCAAAGCCGCCGATAGCTTCTTTAAGCTCATCCTTATAATATTTGTTATAATCTTGGGTTGTTCCGATTACAGCCTTGCCGTCCTTTGTGATTCCGAAGAATCCTGTTGAACCGATACCGTGATATTCAGTACCGTCCATAATAAGCAAGCCGCCGGGTTCACCCGTTTCCATATTGTATCCGCCGCCGTTAATGCCTACAATTACATTGTAATTCTCAACGTACAGATCGCTTTCCGGGTTGCCGTATTTATTCTGTGCGGCATTAGACTGCTCAAGAACAGTCTGCATTCCCCAGCTTGTGGGATCGTTGTCCTTATAGTTGGCATAGACAAAAATATCATCTCTTGAGAGATCGGCGGTGGCAGTATAGTAAACCATTTGCTTGTTATCTGCCGTAGTTGCCTTTTTGCTTGTCTGAATTATACCGGGTGCAAGAGTTGAAGTTTCGGATTCAAACACCGTAAAATACGGATTTTCCGTATTTTCAACATAGTCACCGGCAAGCTCGCAGACATAATCCGCAAACGCATAGCAACAAGCTCTTCTTAATACAGAAAGGTCTTTTGTATTGAAAACCTTTGTTGCTTCAAGAGTTGTTATTACTCTGTTTCCTGTGTAAGCATTGTAGACAGCATCACGCACGTCAGCACGGATACTGATTCCGCCAAGTCTGTTTTTAAGGAAATAATCCGCTCTGCTTTCCATTGTGAGATTTTCTGTGAAATAGCCTGTGAAAATCTCAGTAATCAAGCCTTCTTTGTATTCGGAATCAATGATAACGTCCATCAGATAGAGTGCATCAAGATCGCCGAACATATCCTGTTCGTTAAATCCGCCGACTTCTTCGGGATCATCCTGAAGGAGATAGTTTTTGCCGATTTCCTCAATCATTTCGTCGAGAGTACCCGATACTCCGCCGTAATCGGAAAACTCCATAAGGTCAACGAGGTCACCCGCCCAACCTGCAACGTCGGCGTGGTTGAGGCTTGTTTTATTGTGATACGTAATATCCATCGTTCCGAACATATGCCCGAAATCAACGGTATCACCGTTGGGAAGAACAAAATTCTCAAGATCCTTGAGTGCAGTTACCCTGAGTGCTGCATCGGGACCTGCCATAGCATTATAATCTTCTTCAAATCTTGCAACGTATGCCGCAAAATCAGCATCCTCATAGCCCGCCATAATGCCCCACGAGCCTTCAGTATACTTATCTACACCCGTACGGATATATTTGATAACAAGCTCAACGGGATCTTTGCCGGGGAACTCCGCCGCATACATATTCGCTATTTCTTCAAGTGCGGCAAGGTTGATTATAAAGGTATCGTAATCATCAATGTTGGGATTCTCAAGAACGGGAATCTCAACGTATGTTGTGTGATCGCATCTGGAACATTTTTCATATGCTTCCCAGCCTACGCTTGTGTACGTGGGAGCCTTTGCCTCATAATATGTAAGGATATGTCCCTGTGTTTCAACAACCTGCTGAGCGATAATAACTTCACCGCAAACGCCGCAATGACTTCCCTGAGTTATACCGTTCTGTGTACAGGTTACGGGTATTGCAGCATCGATAACCTCTGTGTGTCCGAGTGCTTTGCCTTCGGTATATCCGCAGCAATTCAGACAAGTCGAGGGCTCTGTGCATGTTGCGTCAGACATATTATGTCCCGTTGCGGAAACTTCATTTGCAATATACTGATAACGACATCTTGAACAGGTATTTACCGTGCTTCCGTTTTCGGTACAGGTTGCATTTGTTGTTGCCGTTGTAAATCTGTGACCGAGCGAAGCCGTGAGTTCTTGTCCGCATTCGGTACAGCTTTGTCCTTTGGTGCAAGTTGCGCGCGTTCCGGGTGTATGACCCTTTGCCTGCGCAATAACTTCGTTACACTCCGTACAGGTCTGCGCCTGAGTACAGGTTGCATTCTCGCCGGGTGTATGCGGTTTAACAGGAGCGAGCTCTAAGTCACATACCGTACAGGTCTGCGCACTCTTACAGGTTGCCTCTGCGCCTGCCGTATGTCCTGTTTCGGGCACTTCGGAATCGGTATAGCTGTTTCCGCATTCCGTACAGGTGTGAGTTGTATATCCTATATTAACGCAGGTAGGTAAAGTTACGGTTATTCTGTAACTGTGACCCTTTGCAACGGCGATTACCTCGTTGCATTCTGTACAAACCTGAGTTGCCGTACAGGTAACGTCACCGTTGGGTGTATGTCCTTTTGCGGGAATAATCTGATTTCCTTCTTCATAACCGCAAAGAACACAATGGCTGCCCGAGCTGTATCCGTCTTCCGTACAGGTAGGCTCAATGGCATTGCTGTGCACCATATTGTGTCCTAATGCGGGAAGAAGCTCATCACCGCATACAAGGCAAATCTGCGGCTGTGTACAGGTCGGTTTTTCACCGGGGGTGTGACCGTTTTCGGAGGCAAGCACCTCGCCGCAAACTACGCAAGTCTGAGGCTGAGTACAGGTAGCCTGTGCTCCGGGTGTATGACCGAGTGCGGGTTTCTCACTGTCCGTATAAGAATCACCGCAGTTCAAACAGGTGTGCTTTGTATAGCCCGCATTCGTGCAATCGGGTTCAAAAATCTCATCTGAATAATTGTGGCCTTTAGCTTCTTCAAGCACATCTCCGCAAACAGTACAAGTTTGCGCATCTTCGCAAGTTGCCGCTGCTCCCGCAGTATGTCCGAGCGCGGATACTTCATCCGTTACAAGGACTTCTCCGCATCTCAAGCAAGTGCTTGTTGTATATCCGCCTTCAGTACAGGTCGGATAGGTAATAACAACCGAGTAACTGTGACCTTTTGCTTCTTCAAGCACTTTTCCGCAAACAGTACAAGTCTGTGACTGTGTACAAGTAGCATCACCCGAAAGGCTGTGACCTGTTGCAGAAACGGTTTCTGTGTATCCGTATCCGCAGGGGCAAGTGTATTTGTTATATCCTGAGTTTTCGCAATCCGGCTGAACAGATTCGACAAGTGTGTAAATATGATTTGTATGTTCTGTCCATACGCCATTGATATAATAGTTTGATGAATTTGCTCCGGAGGGCTGCATATATTTTCCGTCAGCATTCTTGAGCTTTGCGGGGGTAATGGGAATTTCCGTATATCCGCTTTTTTGAACAAGCTGATGAGTTTTTGTCTGGCTGCCTTTTTTCAAAAGAACAACGCCTGAATCCGAACTGCTGATATCAGCACCGCTTGCCGTTGTGTAAATATATCCGGCTGAGGCATCAAGAACTCCGTCAACCTGAATTCTTGCATCCTTAAGATCCGCATCGGTACGGCTATACTTTCTGCCGGGTGCATATTGAAGCGGAATAAACGTTTTATTGGTAGCTCCGCAGAAATTGCCCCATTCGGAACTGTCGTAAATATAAACGTTGGTTCCTGAACCGAGAACGCATCTCGCATCCTTGCCGATAATAATTTCGGCACCGGGCAACATTGAAATATTCTGCGCAAGAGTGATTGTTCCGCTGTTTACCTTAACAGTTATATTATTGTTTATGGGAAGTACGTAATCCTTTGAGTTGATGGTTTTGGCAAGGAGTCCGCTTCCGAATTTAAGCTCTATGGGACTTATTGAAATTTCACCGTTGACTTCAACAACAAGTCGGTCGGTTGCAGGGTCATAATATTTCGTTACGGAGCCTGAGGTAAGGTTAAACATCGCATCTTTTTTTGCAATGAACGAAACCGCAGAACCAAACTCCATTGATGAAATATAAACAGAAGTGTAACTGCTTTCAACCGAACCCGCCTCAAGAGTCAGAGGCACTTCAATATTCTGAATATAATACTGTGAAAGCGGGAATACACCGTTTTCCATATCCGTTGTCTGGGTGCCGCCCCTGAAATCCATAATCTGGAAATATTCATAAACGTTGGCACCGCTTTTTGCAACAACGCTTCCCGAACCGATAATAAATCCGTAAGCATAAAGATTACCGCCGTTATTAACGGTAATATTACTGCCGTTTTCCATTTTTATAAATCCGCACGGTCCGTTAGGTGATCCGCCGTCGGTTTTGCCGCCCTTTGCGGTAAAATGCTTTGCGGGAATGGAAAGAGCACCGTTAACAATGATATTGGCACCCGGTGCCATAGTCAGAGTTCTGTAGGCTGTAGGCTTAATTCTTGTCTCGGATTCAACTTCAGGGGTGGTTGTGTAAACGGTATTGTTGGCATCAAAAGGAATAAGCAACGTAATGCCTGAAGGAATAGTATAATTACCTGCCGGCAATTTACCGTCGTTCGCCAAAACAACCGTATTTCTTCCCGTTGAAGAAGCATAAGCAACAGCATTGTTAAGATTATTGAACAAATAACTGTTGTTGCCCGCAGTGAAATATGCCTCGGAATTTGCTCCTGCAAAAACCGCCTTAACGGTCATATCGTTTACGGGAGTAATCTTATATGTTGTGCTTGTAGAATAAACAAAATTGGTTTCGGGGTTTATCCAGCCAAGGAATTTTCCGCCGTTTGCTTCAGTCGCGGTAAGAGTTGCACCTTTGCTGAGCGTAATAACTCTGGAGCTTCCCGAAGAAACTTTTTCTCCGTCAACGCTAATGCTTCCGTAAGAAGAATCATAATTAAACGTTACGTTTGATTCCTCAGCAGCTTCAACAAGGCTGATATTGCTGAGAACAAGCTTTGCTTCCTGATATCCTGTTTTTGACTTGAGTGAAAGAGTTACGTTTCCGTCGGGATAAAGAAGCACTGAATATTTGCCCGATGATGAGCCCTCACTGAAAGATTCATAGTTAGAAGCATTGTAATCAAAGCTGAGTGTTGAAATCTTATCGGTATTGTTGTAAATATCGATTGTATTTACCTTTGATGTCAGCATTCCGCCTTTGACGGTAATTGTCACCGTGTTTCCGGAAACTGATGCTGTATCAGCACTGTCTGTAATCAGCACCTTACCGCCGAGAACCGTAACGTTGCTCTGGGGTGACGTTGATAAATTGGAAACGGAACCGTCAAGATAAGAATAAAAAACATCCAGAGCCTTTGCGGTTTTTGTTCCGAGCAGTTTTTTCTTATCGGTGTTTCCGAGTCTGTTTATCATCGGATCAAGAGACTCAATATCATCCTTTGCGTATTGAGCAGTCTCATTATCCATTCCGAGAGCAACATCGGCAATATCACGTTCCGTATAGCTTCCGGCACCAAGATAACGAATCAGCACGGCATTCATTTTAAGAAACGCGTTCCAGAGCGGGTTATCATTATTAACATCAAAATATGATCCCGTATCCAACAGCCCGAAAGCATTATGATGATCCGCTGCAAATGTCGGTACCGATAATGCCGACATAAATACGGTAAGCACCATAAACAATGCCAATATTCTTTTGCCTGTTTGCTTAATCATAGCCATCTCCTTTCGCCTGTTTTTATATATTCTTTATATGAAGTGTTTACGTCACAAATATTTGCTTTGTGATGTGATTTCCGGTCTTTTTCAGAAGGATCTTCACGCCAATTGCCGTATTTAAAAGTAAGATATTCGTCATAGCGTTCGGGCACGGTAACTTCAACACCTTCAAATCTCGCTTTAAATCCGTCACCGTACCATTCGCGAAGAATTTTTCCTTTGCCCTGACGGTCACCGTAATTACAAAGATAAAGTGACGTTTTATCAGTAGCCGAAATCATTCTTTCAATTTTTGCTATTGCCTTATGCGTACTTTTGTTGAACCCAAAGAATCTCATAACCAGATTTCTTATACGGATTCTGGCTTTGCTTTGATCGTCAAGAGAACTGAATGCCCACCAAAAAAGAAGCTTGGTTTTAATTTTGGTTATTTTTGAGGGTTCACGGTAACTGTCAATGGGAAAAATATCCATATAAATTCCGTGATTCATCTCAAGATGGGAAACAGATTTTTCAATAAAAGTTGTTTCGGTGTTTCTTATTTTTGAATAAATAAACGGAAACCGACTGTCGGTCATATAGTTCTGAACAAAAAGATTATCGGGTAAAAGCTGTTGCGCCTTCCGAAGAAAAATCACATAATCTTCTCTCGGCATCGCAACGTCAAGGTCATCATCCCAGGGAATGAAGCCCTCATATTTTATTGCACCGAGAGCACTGCCGTTAACAAGATAATATTTTAAATTAAGTTTGTTGCAGACCCTGACAAACTGTCTGAAGGATTCCAGCACCGTTTTTTGAATATCATTCACCTTGTTCAACCCCGTTTTTGCTGTTTTTCAATGCCGCAAAGGGTAGCGACAAAACAAAATAAATCATATAACCTGCTTCTGTTCTGAGTGATGAGTTGTAAATAATAATAAGCACACAGCACACAGCAACAACAATTGCAATTCTTGCGTACTCTTTAGCATAGCTGTTTCGTGAAATCATAAATACATACAAAACAGAAAGCAAGAAGAAAAATCCTGTAAAAAGCGCAAATCCCAGATAACCTGTTTCAAGAGTAACGTGAGCAGTTGAAAACCAGAAATATCTGATATAGCCGTAGCTCTGATAAAACGGTGTGTTGAGAAATGCAATGTTTGACGTTTCGCAGTTTCCGAGGCCAAGGCCGGTAAGCTTTTCTGCAGTTGTATTAAGGAATAAATCGGATACCTGACTGATTGCACCGAGTCTGCCGATGGTATCTGAGCCTGTGTAACCTTCCGACTGATGCGTAATCATATTTTCAAAATTGGTAAGCTCTGCGAAATAAGGAAAGAGAATCAGCATAAGGTTAACGCAAACAACAACGCCGATAATTCCTCCGATAACAACAAGTATTTTTCTCCATGAATTGCCCGAAACAAGTACGGCAACGATAATTATTGCAACAAACTCTATATAAAAAAACTTAATCTCTGCGAAAGTAGCCAAAAGAAGTGCCGTTGCACATTTGCTGAGCATCATCATCGTTTTTTCTCTTTTAGAAAGATAGTCTGTGACTGATTTTGCGCATATTATAACAAAAAATATGTTTACAAAGCCGTTGCAGCCTGACTGTGTTCCGAATATTCCACCCAAAAAATCCTGCTTGTAACCAAGAACAAAATACTGGAAAAGCATAACAACGGCATTTATCCAGAACAACACGTCAAAAGCCTTAAGATAAGCTTTTATATCTTCTTCCGCTAAAAAAATTGCAAATGCAATAAATGCAAAATAAAACCTGAAATTGTTTCGCACACCCATTATGTAATACAGCGCCGACTGATATTTAAAAATATACGAAACAAAAGTAAAAACTAAAAATAACGTTATCCACGCCGCTGCAATTTTGGTTTGCGTATTCATAACAAGATTTTTTCTTGAACTGTTAAGCACAATCAAAACAACAAGCAACAGCCATACAACGTCCGCAACATATTTAATTAAAGACGGCAGTTGAAGAAAGTCAAAAAACATACCGATAGTGAATGGAAAAAACACAAGTATCCATACCAACCATTCGGGCTGATTGCGCTTTCTTATTCGCAGTTTCAAATCCATACAGAAATACTCCTAATTATGCACTCTGTTTTCAGGGAGACACTTTTATAAAAATCCCATACATTTTTATTTTCTTAAAATTGCCTTCAGCCTCTTTAACACTTTTTTAGCTTTATCAATAAGGTCAAGCCTGTAAAGCATATCAACGGCAAAAGAACGGATATATCCTTTGACAGTGTGATTGCCCAAAAACTTTTGTGCTTTAAGATAACCGTTTTCGCTGTTATATAAAGACTGAAATTCGTCATAGCGTTCGGGCTTTTTGCTCGGCTCATAAAGATTCATCTGATAAATACCGTCAAGTGTTTTTTCAGCAAAATCCAGATTTTTTGAACTCTTTTCAAACCATTCAAGGCCTTTTTGAGTTGTTACTATTACAGCCGAAAGATGTCTGGTCGGAGACTCCGAATAAAATTCATTCCAGTTGTCGCTGACACAGATATCAGCTTCTCTTTCGGGCTTTGCAAATTTGCATTCATAACAGGACGGGCGCAGAATGTAATTGGAAATATATGCCGAATAAAACCAATCATATCTGGTTGTTGCGGCATTATATCTTTTGCCGTTTTCAAACAAAACTTCCATATCCTCGGATTTACCCTGTCTGCTTTTTGCTCTGAAATTACAGCTCACAGCCTTGCTTTTATATTTCTTTTCAAGGTGTGAAATATAATCGGCAAAAAAACGGTTACTTCCGACTCCGTGACAGACAATTTCAAAAGTGAGAAGATTATCACAGGTTTTGATATCCGATGCGTTCAAAAAAGCTTTGAGACCTGCAATCTGACAAGGCGTGCCCGAAAAAAGCACGTGCTTATCTTCTTTTATATCATTAATTACATTATTATATGTACCGCTTATATCTGAAGAAATATATTTTGAACCCCGCATTGCGTTTCTTTCTTCACGGGTTGTTGCACGCTTATGAACTGCATTAAGGTTTTCATCAAGCACGCAACCGTATACAACAGCGTTTTCTTTATAAGCATCAAGCCATTCGTCTGTAATTGCTGTAAACATACCGCCTGAAGAGCTTTTTTTAATAACGTCTTTATTTTTATGATTAGCCGTAAAATAACGCTGCTCCATTGTTTTCACCTATCTGCAAATTTCTTTCAGATATTCCGTTGAATTCTTTTTCATTTCCTCAAGCTTACTTTCGGAATCCGCACTGACCGTGACACCTGCAGTTTTTGGATCTGAGCAAGCTACGCAAGATGTTGCAAGAAGAAAATCATTGACTCTGTTGTTGATTTTTCCTCCCGTCATTTCGGTATCGGCAAAAAGCTTTTTGCCGAAAATCACAGAAAATGCCGTGCCGTGAAAAGAATTGGTAAACACACACTCCGCATGATAAATCCATGAAAGAAAATCTGACGGAGAATTGTGAAGAATAAATTCTATGCTTTTTTTGTTGCTGATCAGCTTGCAGTTATGCTCAATTGCATAATTTTTCGCAGCGTTCATTACGTTAACGTCGGGAAGAACGGTGTAAACAAGAACATATTTTTGCGAAACAAGCCTTTTGCTCATTATTTTTTTCCATTCATCTTCAGAAAGAAGAACAACGGGATCGGAATTAACTCTGACATTACCAATGCCAAGCTTTTCAAGATGCTGTGCCGCTGACTGTTCCCTGACTGAGATTTCTCTGAAATCTTTTATGCCGTTAATCCATTCCATATCATCCGCCGGAGAAAACTCACGGTTTCCGAGACTTGCCGCATAGGAATACTTGCAGTTTCTGTCTCCTACGAAGTCCAGAAGATACGTTTTATCGCTGTCGGTACATTCGGGATTCCACACCTGGTCGCTTCCCGCTATTAACAAATCATAATCCTTTGTGATTTCTTCGATGTTTTGACGGTTGCATCCTTCAGAAAGGTTCAGTCTTTTTTTTCTGAAGCTGTCAAAGCCGCATCTTTTTATTTTATAATAAACCAGCATTAAAAAATATTTTATCATACCCTTTATGCTGGCACTTACGGTCGCATATTTTGTTGACGTTATCTTCGGGCATTTATAGTTGATTATTTCAGCCGTAACGCCGCATTCTTTTTCGAGCACGGTGTTCAAAGCATAGGCCTGAAGTACCGCTCCGAGATTATCGGCATCGTGAAAAGTCAATATGCCGACTTTTTTCTTTTTCATAGCCTTAACCCCTTGCCTTACCTCTTAAAAGTAAATAACACAACCCGTACAATTTGTTTCTTATTGTAAAAAACAGAATCCTTCTTGTCAGACTGACTTTATCGTTTTTGTTCTTATGTAAAACTTCCTGAAGTGTTTTATCGTTAACAAGAGTTTTGATTCTTGCTTTATTCTGCTTTGAGGATTCCGACGCTATGCTTTCCTGCTTGAGTGCGGAAATGACAAACGATAAATAAGGCTTTGAAACACGCCTGAGAATTTCATCGCCATATCCGAGATTTTTGCACAAAGTCTTTGCCTCTTCGTAAAATCTGCAAAGCTTTTCAAAACGGTCTTTTCTGTAGCTTCTGCTGAGAGACGCTTCGTTTGTGCAGTAAAAATAATAAGCTTCAGGCAAAACGCTGACCTTTGAAATATGCTTGAAAAGGCTGAGCAACGAATAAACGTCCTCCGAAATAATGTCTCTTTCGGAAACAAAACGCCAGTTGCACTTATTTATAACGCTCATTGAGTAAAGCAGAATACACGGACTCATATAGAAAAGCTTTACCCCGTCACCGTCAGGGTCGGGTGCAATAAACTCAGGCAAAAAGAAATTTTCAACCTGCTCATTTTCATATGCGACTTTACCGAGAGGGCAGGTAAAGCTATCTGTAACTTTTCCTTTTTCATCACAAAAATTAATGCCGAAAAGCACTGCATCCGATTTATCCTCAACAGCCTGTCCGTAAGCTTTTTCAACGGTATCCCTCGATATATAATCATCGCTGTCAAAAAAGCATATATACTCGCCGTTTGCATTCTCGATACCTGTATTCCTCGCCATTCCGAGCCCTTGGTTTTCTTTGTGAACAACCCTGATTCTACTGTCCTTCCGTGCCCAACCGTCGCATTTTTCGGGGCAGGAATCGGTTGAGCCGTCATCAACAAGAAGAATTTCCAGCTTTTCGTAAGTCTGCGAAACAACACTTTCTATGCATCTGTCGAGATATTTTTCAACGTTATATATCGGTAAAACCACCGTAACAAGTCCGTTAATCATAACATACCTTTCAAAGTCTGCACGCCGTGATATGTGCTTTCACACCGTTTTCAATGCTGTATTTTTTTGATTTTTCAGTAAGATAACGGCAGTATTCTGCGTTATCTGAATCAAGCAGTTTTTTAATACAATCATAAAGTGCCTTTGCATCGTCCGCAGGTGCGAGATACTGCGGATATTCTTCAGATAAAAACTCAATCGCAGCACCGCTTCCGTACGTTGAAACAATCGGTGTACCGTAGGACGCCGCTTCGTTAATTACAAGACCCCAGCATTCCTGCCTTGACGGTAAAACAAAAGCCGCACATTTACGGTATTCTTTTTCCAACTCTTTCTTTTGCAAAAAAGGAATAAACTCAACGTTTTCTATTCCTTGCGGGCAGTATTTTTCAATAAAGCTCTGCATCTTACTGCCCATACCGATAAATTTATATTTTATTTCTTTGTTCATCCTTGCCGACTCAAGCGCAACGTCAATTCCCTTTACAAAAAGATACTGACCGACAACAAGAACAAATTTTTCTCTTTCTTTGTTTGACTCCGCGTTTTTCTTCAGTTCTTCATCGGTTAATGAACTGAAATAATACGGTATAATTTCTTTTTCGCCAACAACCGCCCTGAGTGAATCAGCCGAATTGACACCGGCAACAAGATATCTGCTTGCACCTTTAAGAAAAAACCGTTTCATTGCGGATTTCAGACTTTTACCGCCGGCAAAAAATTCACCGTCGATATTCAGAATATACGATTTTTTAAACAGCCTGAGAAGAAGAATCATAAGCATCTGCACAGGGCTGTTGAAGCAACCGATAATTATTTCATCATAATCCTTAAAAAGCATCGAAACTGCTTTTAGTGAAAAAGCATTTTCTCCGCCGATTTTTATTCCCTCTGAAAACTCGGTTTTAAACAAAGGCTTTTCGCTTTCGCTCCAGTTACGGTTTCTTGAAGATGAACTGCTTCTTTCATACAAAACAGTGAGGTCACAGTGCTTTGCAAGCTCGTTAAAAAGTCTGACTCTGTAAGGCACTTCAATATTGCTGACATACAAAACCTTTTTCAAAGCCTACACCTCTTATCTCACTCAGCTTACTTTCTCTGACAGCTTTCACAGGTTGAACACGCGTCAAGCTGCTCTTTGGTTATCTTTCCGTCACGGAAATCGCGTACGGTTTTATTCTCATACATCGAGTATTTTTTCTTTTTAAAGAAATTCAGGAACTTGTGTCTTATCACCCAGAGAGCGGGTTTATAAATATACTTATGCATTGCAGGTGAAACCGAACCTATCATCCAGCAGTTTCTGTCACAGCAACGCACCTTTTCTCGTACCGTTTCAGCCTTTTCGCTGTTCCACAGTTCTTCCCACGACTGCTCGTTGAGATTGCCCATAACCTCTTTCTCTTTTGTTCCGTTACAGGGCATTACGTCGCCGTAAGGATCAATGAAGAAAGTATCAAAACTCATATCGCAGGGAAGCAAACGCTTGCAGCTGAATATATAGTTAATCAGACCGTGATTGAAATAAGCTCTGAACCATTTTTTAGGGCTGTTTGATTCAAGCATACGGTTGATAAGATTTTCAAAATTCTGTGCAACGGCAAGTCTGTCGTAAATGATATTATTTGATTCAACAAAATAAAAACTGTTATGGAGTGACGCCGTTGCAAACTCCATATTCAGTTCGTCTGAAATCTCATAAAGAGGAACAAGGTCTGCGGCATTTTTGTCCTGAACGGTCATTCCGAAACCTACGTCCTTCATACCCATATCAACAAGCTTTTTAAGGGTTGTATAGCCTTTATTGAAGCCGTCTTCAAGTCCTCTGATTTCGTTGTTGGTCTGTTCAAGACCTTCAATGGAAATCCTTATTCCTATCTGCGGAAACTCTTTGCACAGGTCAACAATCCTGTCGGTGAAAAATCCGTTTGTTGAAATAACGATACGGTCGCTTTTTTTATATAATTCACGCACTATATCCTTTAAATCATCTCTGATAAAAGGCTCTCCGCCCGTAATGTTTGTAAAATACATTTCGGGCAGCTTGCGGATAGTTTCTATTGAAATTTCCTCTTCGGGTTTTGATGGAACTTTATATCTGTTACACATTGTGCATTTTGCGTTGCATCGGTATGTAACAATAACCGTTCCGTTTAATTTTTTAGGCATTATATTACCTCTGTTTTCTGAGTGAAATTTGCTTTTGTAAATCCGTTAACTGTAAACACGCAAAAGCTCTTCACAGTATTTTTCAGTTGAGTTGAATGAAACGTTTTTACAGTTTTCGCTGTAATTTTTCAGACTTTCCTCATCGTTGAGCAAAGCTTCAAGTTCCGTTCTGAGTTGTGCTTCGTTTCCGCTTTCAAAAAGTCTTCCTGTTTTTCCGACTTCGATAAGTTCGGGAATTCCTCCCCTGTTTGCGCCCAGCACGGGAGTAGCGTAAAGCTGGCTTTCAATAACTGAAAACGGACAGTTTTCGTTGCATTCTGACGGCACAACCGTCAGTTTCGCCGCAGAAATCACGTCTGCAAGCTCATTGCCCGAAAGAAAGCCTTTATTTTCAATGTTCTTTCTTTTGTTAACGTCTTCCTCAAGCGGGCCGCTTCCGGCAAAAACAAACTTCACGTCGGGAAGAGTGTCTGCAACCTTAAGCAACGTGTTTACTCCCTTTTCTTCGGAATATCTGCCGAAATAGAGTACGTAATCCTTTTTCTCCGCCTGTACGTTACCGCATACGTCAACAAAATTATGCATAATTTTTATTTTTTCTTTCAGAACGGGATACGTTGAAAGCTTCTCTGCAAGAAAAGCGCTCGGACAAATCACAGTATCTATGTACCTGTATGTTTTTTTAGCTTTCCAGAAATACGCTTCAGCCGCTCCGACAACACTTTTCAAAAACGAACCGTGAATGCATTTCCCTTTTATGCAGTTAAAAAAAAGACCGCCCACGCATTTTTCGCAATTTTTACCCGTTGCGGGATTAATCATAAGGTGGTTTGGGCACACAAGCTGTAAATCGTGCGCAGTGTATATTATTTTGCAGTTTCGTTTGTTTTCTTTTCTCCACTTTACGATTTCCAATATAATGCTGGGCGTAAGCTGATAGTTAAAATTATTAAGATGACACACGTCAGGCTGAAAATCGTCAAGAACCGCACGAAGCTTTTTTCTTGCCTCAGCTGAATACACAGTTTTAACAGGATATGTAATCTTACTGAGAACCGATCCTGCGTGAAAATCCATATTTGACGTGTAAGCCTGTGCATTGTTGCCGACAATTCTGTCGGGATGTTCCATACCGAAATATTCTACACTGTGTCCTGCAGACTGCAGAAAACCTCCGAGCTTGAAAAGGTAAGTTTCCGAACCGCCGTTAGGATATAAAAATTTATTTATAAGCAATACTTTCATTTTTCGCATCCTTTTCGGCGGAATAATTCAGCCTTTGTAAATATCTAATGTTTTGTCAACAACGTCGTCCCAATTGTATTTACCGCAAATATAATCGGCACTATTTTCCTTATATCCGTAAACTTTTTCGGAATTTTCACACAAATCGGAAAGCTTTTCCTTAAGGTCTTGCGTGCTTCCCTTTTTAAAGGTAACACCGTGTTCACTTATTACCTCTGCGCACTCGGGAATATCGGAAACAAGGCAACAGTTTCCGTAACTCATTGCTTCAAGCAGACTTAAAGGCATACCCTCAACGTCTGAAGGAAGCACGTAAACGTACGCGTTGGAATAAAGCTCTTCCCAGATTTTCCCCTGAACAAATCCCGTAAATATTATTCTTTCATCGTCCGCGGCAGCTGTGCGGATTTTTCTTTCAAAATCCGCCGTATCCGATGAACCGCCGGCAATAACAAGTTTTTTATCTGTAGCGATGCCCTTATAAGCATCGACCAGATATTCTATGCCCTTTTCGGGAACGAGTCTTCCGAGGAAAAGGATATATCCATCTTTTTCAAGTCCGTATTTACGGCTTATTATATCGGCAGGGAGTTGAGCTGATTTGCTTATTCCGTTGGGAACAAAAACAGTTTCTCTGCCGTAAGTTTCTTTGAAATAGTTCTTTACGTTTTCGCTCAGAACGATTATTTCATCAGCAAGCTTAACCGCGCATTTTTCACCCAGACGAATGTATAGCGAAGCGAATCTGCCCCATTTTGCTCTCTGATGGTCAAGACCATGTACAGTAGCAACACATCTTTTGCCGAACAATTTAGGCAGCCAAATCATTGCGCAAGGACCTTCAGCGTGAAAATGAACGACGTCGTATTTTCCGAATGCTGCTTTTATTGCTGCAAAAACAGATGAGGTTACGGCGGCAAGTCCGCCTTTCTGAACCGTAAAAACCTCTTTGATTCTCACGCCTTTATAATCGGAAATTTTCTCTGAATCAAATTCTTCTCCGCTTACGTGATGCCCTTTTCTGTTGTAGCAGGTAACGCAATATCCTCGCTGAACCATTCTTGTTGAAAGCTCGCCCACAACAATTTCAATTCCGCCCTCACGTGACGGAATTCTTTTGTGACCGAGCATTGCAACGTTAAGCTTACAGTTACTGCTTGAGGTCATTTATATGCCCTCCATTCCCAAAACCGTTCCGAAAGTTTTAAGAATAATTATCATATCGGTTTTGAAACTGCGTTCTTTGATGTATTTCAAGTCGCATTTCATCCAATCGTCAAAAGAAACGCTGTTTCTCTGAGGCTGTATCTGCCAATAGCAGGTCAGACCGGGTGTTACACTCAAGCGCTGACGCTGATATTCATCATACATCTCAACCTCTCTGGGAAGAGGAGGTCTGGGACCGACAAAGCTCATTTCGCCTTTGAGTATGTTCAGCAGTTGGGGAAGCTCGTCAATGCAGACCCGTCTTATAATTCTTCCGAAACGAGTAATTCTCGGATCGTCCTTCATTTTAAAAGCGGGACCGTTCATTTCATTCTGAGCAAGCAACGATTCAAGCATAGTGTCAGCATTGGGAACCATCGATCTGAACTTATAAAACTTAAATTCACGTCCGTTTTTACCGACGCGCTTCTGAACGTAAATCGGCGAAGCACCCGGGCTGTCGATTACAATAATCAAAGCAACGGCAACCATAGGTATAAGCAATATAATTATAGCCAAAACAGAAAACACAATGTCGAAACATCTTTTAAAAAACTCATACGCGGGTTTTCTTTTGACGCAAATCATTTCACGGTTCGTATTAACTTGTACTTTTTCAGACGTCTGAACCATAAAATCTGCACCTTCCTGTTTTGACTATTTTTTCTCTTCACAGAACAAATCAATTACAGTTGATTTGATTGCTTCTTCTTTGGGATAGAATTCCATATGCTCACCGACCTGAGCGCTTTCACCCTCAAGTTCATATATCGCAACGAAATGATAGCCCGCCGCTTTTTCTGCAAGATGCTGCAATCCGTTGCCCGTAAAATCCGAAACAATATAGTCGGCAAGCTGAATGCCCGCTTCGGCTATAAATCCTTTATCGTTGTTAATTAAAGCAAGTGTTTTACGGTAAAGCGCATCAAGATACTGACGCTGACGCTCCATTCGTCTTTCGTTTGTGCTGTCTGCAAGACCGTAACGTGTTCTGACATAATTAAGAGCGTGTTCTCCGTAAAGAGTTACCGTTTCACCTTTGACAAGAGTATCGTCAACACCGGTAAAATCATCCATTACGGTTACTTCAACACCACCGACAAAATCATTGTAAACCGCTACAGCATCCATCGGAACGGAAACGTAATGGTCAATAGGAACGTTAAGCAACAGACCTGAAACAGCATCCGCTGCATTGCGGCAGCTGACTTCCTGTCCGTTACCGTAAGTATGCGCAAGCGCAATCTGCTTTTTGACTGTTCCTACGTTATCGCCGGCAACGCCGAGAATATTCATCTCCGCTATTGTATCTCTGTTGATATGAAGCGCAGACAGGGTTTTGCTGTTGTGGTCAATAACAACGAGCATCATAAAGTCTGACTGCATATCGTTGTTGTACGAATCGGAATCAGATGATTCGTATTTATCAAGTCCCAGAACAAGAACGGTTTCTATGCCTTCTCTGAGCTGATACTCTTTTCCGTTATATTCATAACTTTTTGTGCTTTCCGTTTCGTGTTCGGGATAATTACTCTGATGTCTTTCCCATAATCCCAAAGCTAAAAACACAGCGGAAAGCAGAAGAATAACAGCAATAATAATTGCCGCTATCTTCAGTTTTTTAATCTTTTTTTCTTTTGCAGTGTAGACCTTTCTCATACAGCTTTCTTTTCCTTTTTGATAGCAAAAAGAAGGCCTGTGAGAGTAACAGCGGAAACAACGATTGCAATTACGGGAATGATAATTGTTTTCATGTAGCCGTCAAGACCTGTGTCAGGTGTTGCTTCTACCTTTTTATCAACAACAATTGCAAAGGGTGAGAAATCGCTTGCCGAGAAAGTCAAAGTTTCCTGTTTAACGTCAACAACTGCGTTTTCAATAACTTCCCATTTACCGTCATTACCGCGGTGAATAAGAGCAACGAAGTTTTTGAGTGTTTCTGCTGAAAGCTTGATTGTAATGCTTCCGCAGTAGTTATGGTCAAGTGTGTGATAAGCGCTTACGTCAAAAAGGTCGCTTACTGCAAGACGTGCTGCAGGGATACCTTTTGCCGATGCAACGCCTGCGAGTTCGGGGCAAAGCTTTGTGAGGTCTTTGTTTTCGGCAATTTCCTTGTAAGCCTTGTTCATATCGTCTTCTTTATTCTCTTCAAGAGTGTCTCTTTCAGAATAAGGAGTAACAACGATTTCGGGTTCGCAGGAGTCATCTTCATAGATAACTTCTTCAACAACAGGTGCTTCATTGCCGGAGGGGCTTGCTACGAATCCGCCCTTAGCAAAGGCAACCACCGTGGTCGAAACCATAATTAAGAGTGCCAGACAAACCGCAAAAAACTTTTTCATAAAAAATCATCCTTTCAGTGTATGTATTTCACTAAAAATTTCTTCTGTAAAATTATTGAACCCTGCCAGAAATTCTGAGCCGAGTTTGTTTCCGATTGTTTTGTATGCTCTGCCGATGTCGGGTGCCCTTTCCGTCATATTGTGGCAGTCGGAGCCGATGAAGTGGATTTCACATTTTTTTAGAAGCTTCATCGCTTTCCTCTGCGAGAAAAAGCCGTTGACATAGCTTGCATTAATCTGAAAAAGCACGTCGTTTTGCAATAAACCGTAAAACGTGCTTTTGCTTTGAAGACCCATGCACCTTTCGATATGTGCAAGAACAAGATGTATACTTCCGTCGGAAGCAATATCATTGAGTTCGCGCAGTGTGTAATCGCTCCATTTTCTTTCGGGCATTTCCAAAAGCAAAAGCCTTGTTCCTTGCACGCACAAAGATTTCAGATCTTTCATACGGCTTATGCCTTCGTAATATCTCACCTCTGCGCCCTGAACGATTCTGGGCATTTCTTCCGTCAAGTGCGGCAACAGTTTTTCATAAGCTTCCTGACGTCTTAAAAGAAACTCCGAAACAGATTCATCGTTTGCATAAAAATGAGGAGTTGCAATAACACGGTGTATGCTTTGCTGTGAAAGCAAATCAAGCATCGCCAGGCTTTCCTTCACGTTGCGGCTTCCGTCGTCGATTTCAGGAAGAATGTGGGAATGAAAATCCGTCATGCCTGCACCCTCTTACTTATTATCGCCATAAGTCTTGTAATATTTATAATATTTCTTATAGCGGTATTTGCTGTAGTATCCCTTGCCTTTTTTATCTTCATTGATTACACATCCGAGCACGTTGACGTCTGAAAGCTTAAGCTGTCTGAAACAGGTTTCAAGCTCCTTCTTTTCTGTGTAATCCTCTCTGATAACAACGATCATACCGTTTATGAATTTCGAAACCGCCAGAGCGTCGGAAACAAGGTTTACGGGAGGAAGGTCAATTATAATGCAATCGAAGTTCTGCGAAAGTGTTTTCAGAACGTTGCTCATTCTTTCAGAACCGAGAAGTTCCGAAGGATTGGGAGGCAGCGCGCCCGAAGGCATTATGTACCAGTTATTATGTTCGGGGGATTTGAAAGTGCCCATCTGAACCGACTTTGCTCCGCGGAGCAAATCCGTAAGACCGTAAGAATTCTCTATCCCCATCTTTTTGGCAACGCTGGGAATTCTCATATCGCCGTCGATAAGCAGAACCTTTTTTCCGCTTTCCGCCATAACGTATGAAAGGTTAACGGCTGTTGTGCTCTTGCCCTCGCCTCGCATAGCACTTGTTATGCCGATTATAGAGCATTTTTCATCTTCGGGGAGAGTAAACGAAAGATTCGTTCTTAAAAGCTTATACTGTTCAACCGCTGTAAATTCCAGATTCTTGTGCAGGGTCTTTTTAACGTCGCTGTTTGAGAAAAAATTGTTTTTACTGTGTTTGCTCATTTTAAATCACCTGCTTTCAATTCTGGTTTTTATAGCTGTTGTAGTATGAATACTTCTTTGTTCCAACGTTCATCAGATCGGGAATCCTTGCAAGAATCGGATAACCGTAATTGTTGATAACGTATTCTTCATCGTGAATTGTATTATCAAGCATTGCCAGAACAACAAGCAAGGCTACCGAAAAGAATACGCCAAGCACTAAACCGATTGCGGTATACTGTGTGATATTCGGAGCAACTTTCTGGTTAACGGCTATAGCCGAGTCAACAACCTCCATTGAACTGCCCTCAACAATTTCAGAAACTCTCTGCGGCAAAACTTCTGCAATTCCGTTTGCGATAAGCTTTGCTTCGTAAGGGTCGTTGCACGTTACGGTAACCTGCATAATTTCGGTTTCGTTAACAGAATCAGCTTCAATCATTTCATAAAGCTCCTGCCACGAATACTCAACACCTGTTTTTTTAATGATTTTTTCAAGTGTTGTTCTGTTTTTAAGAAGTACCGTATATGTTTTTACAAGGCTCTGTGCGGCGCTGATTTCCGACGAGCTGATGCTGAAACCAAGATCGCCTACAGTAAACGAGCTGTTGTTAACGTAAAGCATAATTGATGAAGAGTAGGTAGGAGTTATAGCAAAAGCTGCGATGGAAAAAGCAATAACGCCCGCTAAAATACCCGAAATAGCAACAACCCAGATTTTATGCCAGATATACTTCAGAATATGAAGTAAATCAATCACATAATATTCTTTTGATTCATTCTTCTTTGCTTCCATTTACAAATTTCTCTCCTTGAAATTTATATTATCTTATTATTTTATTATAATTATAATATATTATATCAAAATTATATAAAAATGCAATAGTATTATGAAAATCAATCAAAAAAATTCAAAAACCCGCTCAGTTTAACCGAGCGGGTTTTCAAAATCATCAATTATTATTTCGCAAAAATTGCCTGTGTTATAACTCTGTTGAGTCTGAAAAGATTCTTGAAGAACGATACTATCTTTTGCCAGATACCAGAATCAACCTTCACCTTCTGAGAATCGGAAATCTCATTTCCGTTCTCGTCGGTAAGCACGGCACCTGTGCTGTCGACAAGCTTAACTTCAACTGTTTTTTCGCCGCTTTCAAAGTTTAAGCTGAATGTTTCTCCCTCAGCTTCAAACTTGCCGTCAACGTACCAATATATTTTTACGCCGTCTATATTGTCTGTTGTCACAGCGGTAAGCTTGAGCGTTTCGCCATACTTAATCTTCGCTGTGCCCGGATTGTTTCTGATTGAGATACGAACAGCTTTTTTCGACTGTTCATAAGCGATATGTTCGTTATATTCGCCCTCGTCCTCAAATCTTTCTCCGCATCCGTCATACGGACAAGTATAGATTATTTTCTCAAACACAGCAACAAATTCAAGGTTTTCCGCAGGCATCGTTTCGGGAATTTCAGGAGTCCAGCCGATAAAATTATATCCGTATTTTTCAGGATCGGCGGGTTTAAGAATTTCACTGCCGTAAAGATAGCTTTCGGAAGTTATATTTCCGTCATTATTCCAGCTTACCGAATAACTGAGTCTTACAAAAACAGGCTTGATCTCTGTCGGGAAGCCGTCGCCGTAAACAATCGGAAACTCTATTTTTTCTCCGTTTTCATCCATCCAGCCGTTAAAGCCGTAACCTTCGGGAATGTCGGGTTCAGCCGGTTTGTTTACGGTTGCCCCGTAAAGGATTTCTACTGTTTCGCCGTTAATTATAACCTCGTTTATAACACGGTCAAGATACACCTTAAGAACGGTGCTTCCGTCAGGCAAAACAGCACCCGAAACATTGCTTTTTTCTGAATTCAGTTCAAAGCCTTTTTCAAGAATATACTCCGCCTCAACCGTTGAATCCGTTGTGCCGTAAAGGATTTCAGAACTGAAATCATATGTTCCGTCAGCCTTCATAACATAAGTTTCAACAGTGTATTCTGTGTTTGTTAAAGGAGTCCAGACAGCGGCAAACGTTTTGCCGTCAACGGAATCCATCACACCCACTTCGGGTGTCCATTTTTCAAAAGCGTAACCTTCTCTTGTCGGTTTATCGGGGACTGATATTCTTTTTCCGAACTCAGTAACAACAACGGTTTCGGTTGATTCATCAGCCCATTTTCCTCCGTTTGCATCAAACACGGCACAGTAACTGTCAGCACTGAACGTTGCAACAAACTCAAGATTTTCCGCAGGCATTGTTCCGGGAATTTCGGGCACCCAGCCTGTAAATGTATAACCTGTCTTGACAGGGTCTTCGGGCTTAACTATAACTGCGCCGACGCCTGCAAGCGTCTCCGTTTCGGTACCGTCAACTATCCACTTCACCGTATATTCTTCAGGAACTACGGTAACCTTGCAGGATGCGGTATATCCGCCGTCGGAAGTTGTTACCGTAACGGTTGCCTCGCCCACGGAAACAGCCGTAATCTTTCCCGTTTCGTCAACGCCCGCAACCGTTGTGCGGTCAGATTTCCACGAAACGGACACGTCTGTGGCTTCTTCAGGAATAACCGTAGCCGTAAGCTGATAAGACGTTTTATTTGTAATGGTAATTTCTGTTTCGCTGAGCGTTACTCCCGTAACGCTGTGATTGGCACAAAGCTTGAAAACATATCCGTTTTCCTGTGCGTATTCTTTCGCAAACGCTGTCTGCGAATCCGAACAGATATATGTATCGGGTGCAATAATTTCTTCTCCGATTCGGATAACGTCAGCGGGAATGTGAACGTATTCCAGCTCATCACAGCCCGCAAATGCACCCGCTCCGATTTTCGAAACACTTTCAGGAATCTCAATTCCGTTAAGCTTTTCGTAACCTGCAAACGCATAAGCCCCGATTTCGGTTACGCCGTCGGGAATTACACAGTATCCGAGTTCCTCTCCGCCTATGTAAAGAGTATCAGCAACGCTTGCGGGGTTTGCTTTTTCGTTGCCGAAAGCAATCGCACACCACTGTGCAAGAGTGCCGCCGTAATTAACGTTTTTAACAGCACTTTCGTCAAAAGCATCTGCTCCGATTACAGTTACGCAATCAGAAATATCAATTTCTTCAAGGGCAGAACAGCCTTTAAACGCCGACTCACCGATGCTTGAAACTGAAGATGCAAGGTTCGTTTCACCCAACTTTTCGCAACCGTTAAAAGCGTTATCCGGAACGTTGTTTATATCTTCTTTGAAAGTGGCTTTTTCGATATATTCCGCATACGCACTCCACGGAGCACCGTCCTTTTCAAAATCATCAACTGCACCTGCGCCGAAAATAACGATTTCGCCATCTGCATAAAGAATCCAGAGCGCACTTTCTCCGCAGTTGCCCGAAGCCATTATTTCTCTGCCCGTTGCGTGTGCCGTACACACCTTAAAAGTAAAACCGTTTGTCTGAGCATAATCTTTTGCAAAACAGTTCTCACTTTCAGAGCAAATATATGCACCTGTATCAATTATCTCTTCGCCGATTTCGTTAACTCCCGCAGGAATATGAAGATACTCAAGACTGCCGCAATAAAGGAAAGCATAGCTTTCTATACTTTTTATGTTTTCGGAAAGTGTAATTCCTTTAAGGTTTTCGGCGTTTGCAAAAGCACCGTTTTCAAAAGCGGTAACACTATCGGGAATTATATAAATTTCATTGTTGCTGTTTATGGGATACTGAACAAGGTATGTTTTATTCTTATCAAAAAGCACGCCGTAAGCATCATTTGAATAGTCTGAATTGCCTTGAGCAACAACAATATTCTCCAATGCACAGTTATAAAATGCTCCGTATCCGATTTCGTTAACCGATGCAGGAACAGAAACAGTTTTAAGATTTATTCCGTTTTCAAAAGCGTTTTCCGCAATGCGTTCAACACCTTCCGCTACGGAATAATCCGTTTCAGGGTTGTTGCAAGGGAATTTTATAAGCTCACTTTTGTCTTTGTTGAAAAGAACGCCGCAATTATCCGATGAATAATTCCGGTTATCGGAATCAACAGAAAAAGAGGATAAATTCATACACCATCCGAACGCATCTTTACCTATAATTTTAACCGATGCGGGTATGGAAATCTGTTCGATTCCGCTTGCATAAAACGCTTGTGCATCAACGGTTTCAAGCGTTGAAGGGAGAACTGCCGCTTTAAGTTTTTCACAGTCGCGCAAAGCATTTTTATCAATTGATTTCAAGCTTTGAGGAAGTGATATTTCTTCAAGCGCAGAGCAATCGTAAAACGCATTGTTTCCTATTGAAACTACGCCGTCGCCAATAACCGCGGATTTAACGTGAGTACGAACCGAATACCACGGTGCTCCGCCGACGATAAAATCACTCATATCACCCGATCCGCTGACGGTTAACGTTCCGCTCCCCACGTCAAGCGACCAGGTCAGATTATCACCGCAAGTGCCGTTATAATCGCCGTCCTCAGCAAAAGCAAACTGCGGCAAGCATAACAACATTATTAACGCAAGTGAAAATGCAACTGTACGTCTGATTTTCAGCATAGAAATTCTCCTTTTTCTGAATTAATATGTAAATTGAGTAGAATTATCTGATTGTATATTATAACAGTTATTAATAAAATAATCAATAGTGATTATCGAGTTTTCGCTTGTCAAAATTCAACCGCTGTGATATAATTGCAGTATGATATTCAATATACAAAGGAGGTTTCGGGATGAACGGTCAGGACGTGATAAGCTGGATTTCAGATTTTGTGAAACTGAAATCACACCGCGTAAAAAATACGTTCGGCATCAACGCCGTACATATGCTCAAATCGGTCAAAAACACAATCTGCGACAGCTTTATTGTCACCACCGAAGACGGCAAGGTTATTGTAATCGACGGCGGATACCATGCCGAAACCAAATATTTTCTTGAATATCTGCGTCAGGCAACGGGTTTTAAAAAGCCGCATATTGATGCCTGGTTTCTCACCCACCCTCACAGTGACCACTGCGAAGTTTTTCTGAATGTTGCCGAAAAATATTCAGATAAAATAGAAATTGATAAAATATATCTGAGCTTTGCGCCCCTCGGTTTCTATGCGGATACCGACAAAGATGCCAATGACGTCATTCGTAAATATGAACAGTTGAAACCCGTTTTTGCAGAAAAAGAGTGTATGCTCAACGTCGGAGACGATTTCAGCATAGGTGCCACAAAAATAACTGTTCTTAATTCATTCGACCCCGCGTTTACGGAATGTAACGATTCTTCTCTTGTGTTCCGTATGGAGCTTGGCGGCAAAAGTATAATATTCACAGGCGACTGCGAAGTGCGTGCGGGAGAAAGAATTCTGAACAATCCAAACAGTTCGTCACTTCTGAAAAGTGATATCTGCAAAATGGCACATCACGGACAAAACGGTTGCAGCAAGGAATTTTACGAAGCGGTATCGCCCGAAATATGTCTGTGGCCTGCCCCGTCGTGGGTATGGGATAACCGCAGCGGCTCTCTTCAGACTCCCGAAGTGCAAAAATGGATGCGCGACATCGGAGTTGAGAAAAATTACGTTTCCAAGAACGGCTCTGCAGTTTTGTTTCTTTGATAAAGCACTTTGTAATATCAGGAAAAACATAAAAAATATACTTTAATTTAATATTTTGTAAACATTATTATGCTATTCTTTAGCGAAATTAAAAACCAAAGAGGTTTAGTATTATGAACAAACACCACTTAAAAACCGTCAGCTTACATATAACGGCAATTTTTACAGCATTACTGCTCTGTTTTACGTCAAACTGCATACTTTTTGCTTCTGCAACGGATAACACAAGAGAAGCACTCCCACTTTCTGCAGGCGTTGAAGCTCTCCGAGACCAATTCGAGCTCGACGTTTCGGAAGAATGCAACGGCTACGCTCTTGACTATGCCTATTACTCACCCGCAGGAGAAAACGACAGCGAAAAGTATCCCGTTGTAATCTATCTTCACGGCATAGGCCACGGCTCATATCCCGGCTCACAGCTTGATGACAGTGAGATGGCTTATTGGGCTTCAAAGGAGCTCCAGTCAAGATGGAAGGATACAGGCGGTGCCTACATTCTTTTGCCGAGAAGCCCCGAAGACGAGCTTCAGTATTGGAACGAATCGCTTGTTGATCCGTTACGTACTCTCATTGACAGCTTTATCAGCAAGCACGGAGAAAACGTTGACACAACCCGTATCTTCATCGGCGGTTCATCTGCGGGCGGCGAAATGACCTGGGATATGGCAATAACTTATCCTGAATATTTTGCTGGTATTTATCCCCTTGCCGCAACCGGAACAAGATCAGTAGAGGACATCAAAAAGACAAAAGACGTTGCAATCTGGATTTTCTCAAGCACACTCGATCCGATTGTTAATTTTCAAATGAACGTTGCCCCGACCTGGGACAAAATCCGTAAATACAGTGCAAGACCCGAAGACTGCAGACTTTCAAAATTCGGTGCCGTTCTTAATCCCGACGGAAGCAAGGGCGATTCAAGTCACCGACTTTACACAACCATAAGCCACGACTTTTTTATGCTTGACAACTCGCCTTATCCTAACGTTACAACAACCGACGGAAACGGCAACACCGTTAACTTTGAGTATTCGGAAGGAATGATTTCGTGGATGAGTGACGTTCACTCTTCTTTCGATTCAACTCCCGCAGAAAACAGAACCGTGTTAACTGTTTTTGATTATATAACAATCAACATCAGAAACATCGCATTCAAAGTTGCGAATTTCTTCCAGCGACTCGCAGGATTCGTATAATAAAGGAGTATAAAAATGAATGTAGATACATTAAGAAAAAACCTGTATAAGCTCTCGGTTATCTGCTTCGTCATCGCTCTTGTAGTGTTCATTATAAATTATTTTGTGTTCCACTACGTAACCGACGACGGCATAACTCTTGTAAAACAGGCTGAGGCGGGCAAACCGTTTGTTACAAATCTTATCGGTATGCTTGGTGCGGATATGGTATTCGCTTCAATCGTTTCAGCGCTTTGTGCAAAAATTCTTTGCAGCAAAAAATAACCGTTTTTATAATCCCAAAGACCTCACCTTGTGTGGGGTCTTTTTTTGACGGATACGTCAGATTTTACCGTATTGACCCGCAATGTGTTTCCCCAGACCTGACGTGCGGGTTTTGTGATAATACAACAAAAATCCGTAGTTGTTGCAAAAATCTGACGAATGTGATAGAATTTGGCAGAGGTGATTATTTTGTTTTCAGAAATACGAATTACCGAGAATTTTTATATCCCCTATGGCAATATGTGCTTTGTTTATGAAAAGTCTGAAAATGAAAAACTTCATAACCTTTGCGTTGATTTAGAGCAGACACTGAAGATGGATTTTGAAAGCTTTGCTCACAAAATCCGCAAAGTTCTTGAAGAGTTTGTTTTGCACGAAGAAGCTAAACGAAGAATTATTGAATCTGAAATGAAATTCAACGTGCAAACAACCCGCGAAAGGATTACCGGCGAAATAGTCCGTGGCAAAAGTTCATACGGAGATTTGCTGGTAGATTTATGTTCAGCCTCCGAAAACCGGGAATTATTTAAAAAGATAATAACCAAACACTTCAATCTTTCTGACGGTATCAGTCAGGACGTATACATAAGCCGCTTAAAAGAATACGTTATCAGCATTTTGCGATTTGCAAGCAAAAATTCTCATTCGGGAGAAAAATCGCAGGAGCTGGAACCCGACGACGGAGTTTGCAGAAAATATATGCGGATGCTGTATGATTTGTTAAGCGCTTATTACGGTTACACCGTTAAATATGACGGCGGCAAACTCCCGCTTGGCGATTATTATCCGGTTTCAAAAGCTCTTTGCAGAGAAAATGGGATTCATCTTCCCGAAGGTAAACATTTCTACGTACAGCAAGGCGAAAAAAGCGTTAAATACTATATTTTTTCTTCTGCCGACAAAGCAATGAAAGAAACCCAGCAAAGAGACATAGAAACAATTCAGAAATTATGGACGGATAATTTTGATTTTCCGCAGAACGTTATACCTCAGTCAGGCTTTATTTCAAACAAAAACGGTGAAAACTTCAGATTCAGAACTTATGCTCTGCCGTCTTTTCCGCAAAGCATAACAGATGAATACATATCCTCGCTTTCTGACGATGAAAAAATGCAGATTGTTAAAGGAATTGTCAAAGGTGTTGCTTCAATGCATAATGCAGAGCCGCCGTTTTATCACAGATGTATTTCTCCGTCTTCGTTTCTTGTTTGCAAAATCAAAAACGGTCTCAAGCCTTTCCTCATTAATTTTGACTGCGTAAAGGATACTGACAGCGATGCGGCATTTACCGTTCTTTATGCTGTAGGCGAGAAAATGGAAAGTTCCGAAAACCCCGAGCTTCTTTTTGCTCCCGAATTGCTCGATGATGAGATTATCGACAGCAATGACGTAAACTGGGCAAAAGCTGATATTTATGCCCTCGGAAGAACTCTTCTTAAGATTTTAACCAATTCATATTCCGTTCCCGAAGAAAAACCTGAATGCATAAGTTCAGAGAAATTCGATGCGCTGGTCCTTATGTGTGAAGAAAGTCCCGGAAGCCGCCCTGATTTGTCAGATATCATTAATATTTTTTAAAAATAAAAACAGACCGATGTTACCTTTCATCGGTCTGTTTTCGTTTTGGTCTCCTGTTGATTTTTATCAGGGTTATGCGCGAGCCGCATTCGGTGCAGCGGGGCAAGTCAAGTGGAATTGCCGTTCCGCATCTGGGGCAGAACACATTGCCTGATGTTCGGGTTGCGCCTGTCATTATCAATGACATTTCTCCTTTCTTATCGGCGTGATTTGATTGCGTCTGCTACGGGCTGTGCTGCGGCGATTGCTGTTCCGATGGGAATCAGCACTTTGGCGATTGTAACCGCTGTTGTTGCTGCTTTTGCGGCTGCTGTGAGCGTGAAAAATGAAACCAGCATTCTTCTTCCTCCTTTCTTTATCTGTATGATATTAAAGGCTTATCAGCCTTTGATGGCGATGATTACTTCGCCTGCTGCGACTAATATCGCACCGATAAGTGCCAGCATCAGAGCACCTCCTTTCTTCTTTATTTTCTGCTTTTATCCGCGCGACGAACCTGCGTCACTGCGCTTTTTGCGCCAGGTGCCGTCCTGATTGCGGCTGCGGTTCTGTCCCGCCGTGGGTCCTGTTTTAACTATGGGGCCGTGGGTGTCTCTGGGGCTTGCGGATGCTTTTGCGAATGATGATAAAATGCTCATCTGAATCTTTCCTTTCGTTTTTTGAGTTTGTTTTTTGGGAACATCTGCATTGTAGCAGACGCATAATCGGGTTTTGTAAAAACGGATTACGGCTTTTCGGTGTATTTGATTATTACACGCGGCAGATGTTTTTCCGCATTTACTTTTTTACAATGGTCGAACACCGATTTATGAGGATAAGGAAATGAAGGCTTGTTTTGTTTATCCGTTTGTCTGAACACTGTCATCACCTCCTGACAACACCAGTATAACAGAGCAAAAACACGGTTTGTAAAAACGGATTACAAAGAAAAAACCGCCCTTCGGGGCGGTTTTGAGCTAATTGCTGTTCGCGGTTATTTCATCAATAATCGACTGCGTTTTTTGAGTCCTGTAATCATTTTTTCCAAAAATTTCGATTTGAATTTCAAGAGCTTTTGTAAGGTTAACCTCTGCTTCAGACCGCAGACCTTTTTCAATATTCAGCCGTCCTAACCAATAATACGAGTCAGCCGTTTCACTGTGCTTTTGTCCCAGCATATTTTCTCTGATACTAAGAGATTTTAAGATTAAAGGTTCTGCTTTTTCTGTTAAATGTTGTTCTACATAAAGTGCTCCCAAAGTGCAATAACAACGCGCCAGATCTGACTGTTCTATTTTCAACTTCTCTCTTATTTCTATTGATTTTAAAAAATATTTTTCAGCATTCGGAATGTTTTTTGTTTTATCATAAAACCCACCTAAATTATGATAACAATTCGCAACCACGATATGATCCTCACCATATAATGACAGCCTTATATCAAGGGCTTGGTTTAGCTCTTCTTCAGCACAGTCGTACTGTTCTTCTCTTATGTTGACTAGCGCCAAAGCATTGTATGATTGAGCCACCGCTTCGTTTTTCAGACCAAAAAGCATTTTTCTTATTTCGAGCGAGCGTAAATACATTTTCTTTGCATTTGTATAATCTTCAAGAAATAAGAAAAGGTTACCTTTTGAATGATAGGTTGACGCAACATCAGACGAACATTCTCCAAACAGTTCGATTTGAATTTTCAAGCTTTTATCATAATGATTCTTTGCTTCCTCAAAAAAATCTGTATCAAAACAAACGTCTCCCAAGTGACAATAAACCGTTGCAATCAAACTGTGTGAAGTGTTGTAATGGTTTTCAAGTAATTCCAATGCATACTTAAATTCTTTTTTAGCTTCAGAGTAGTTTCCTTTCGTATGATATATCACTCCGAGATTATCGTGAATTCCGGCAATTTCTTTGATGAAAGTTTTTATGTAATTCTGTCCATAAGCTTTTTCATAAGTTTCAAGGGCTTGTTTTGTAAATAATTCAGCGTTATCAACATCATCTTTTAACAAATACACTGCACCCAGATTGCTGTATGAGTCAGCAATAAGGCAACCGGGACAGTCTGCATTATTCTTTCCGATTTTGATACATTCACAAAGGCATCTGATATCCAGTTCAAAATATCCGAACTCCGTTCCAACCGGATCCATACCTAAAAACCTTGCAACAGAAGTTGTCTGCAAACCGCTTCTTAAAACTTTTACGGATACAGAATTCTTTAAATTTACATAATAATACCGTTCAGCGAACTCCAAAGAACCGAAATGACTTTTTTCGCTTAAAAAAGCAAAAAAATTATTCAAAAACAAAGAAATATCAGCAGCCTTGTCTTTCACCAACCCAAACATAATATCAGACACAACAGGATGCAATGATATGAAATCCTTTTCTTCATCCCATCTTATCCAGCCCTCGCTTACAAGAGAATTGACTGTTTCGTAATCTTCAAGTCCACACCAATCTCTGAACTGCTCTGCTGAAATTCCCGAATGGGGAATAAGTGAAAGATTTCCGAGAATATTAATCGCATTTTCATCAAGGTCCGAAATATCAAAAAGTGCACGGATATGGTCATAAGCACTTTGTCTTGATAAAACGCTGTCTTTGCCCGCTTCCACCTTTTCTTTTCCGCTGTCAGCCAAGCCTCCGTTGCTGAGCACATCAAACATCTTCTGAGGTGTTACCCTGCCCGACTTCATCTGCTTTGCAAGGAGTTCAACCGTCATAGTATGACCGTCAACAAGGTCAATAATCAAGCTGACTATCCTCTTGCTTTCCTCGTCGATTGCTTTTGTATAATAATTATTGAATATTGAGTTGATATCGCTGCGCACAGCAAGAGCGCCGATTTCAATCTGAGGATAATTGTAATCAGCAAAGTTATTTCTTGTTGTTATTAATTTTTTGCAACCGAGAGATAAAACGTCGTTCAGATGCGGATCTTCAACCGTATCAAAATTATCGATTATAAGCAGTGTGCGTTCATTGCAAAGCTCCTTTAATTTGCGAAGCTTTCTGTCATAATACTCATTTGGCTGCTCACCTTGGAACATTTCTATGTTAACAACAGAAACGTATTTGTCATCGGTAATCAGCATCATAATATCGTTTATATAAGGGGCAAATATTATTGCATCATAACCGTCTTTGAATTTAACGGCATAATTTTTGACGAGTTCACTTTTTCCTATGCCGCCCATTCCGCTGACAAAAAGAACGTCATTCTCTTTTAATTTGTTATGTATTTCCTCTGTCTCTTTGTCGCGGCCGACAAAAAAGCTTTGCTGAGCAGGAAGCGTTGAAACAATTCTGGGCTCGTGGGGATTCGCCAGAGGTATCATTTCTTCAAGAGCTTCAAGCATTTCGTCTGCAGAAGCATATCTTTTTGAAACAACGCCGCAAATCGTTTTGCTGAAAAATTCAGAAAGCGCAGGGAATATTTTCGGATCAACGTCTTTACAGATTTCAGAATCAAAGTCATATTCATATTTCGCAAAGCTTCTGCGCTCATCGGCGGAAGAATGTCTGCCGAAAAGCTGATAAAACACCATTTCGCCTATTGAAAACAAGTCAGTAGCTTCACATATTTTCCCTCTTCTTCCCGGCAGCAAAAGCTCGGGTGCAGCCCATACCTCTGTATACGAAACCGCTCTGCCGGAAACAGCCTCACCCTTGGTGAGAACGCTGTCAAAGTCAAAGAATATAACAAACTCCGCTGACTCCGGAAGAGCAAAAATATTATTCGGTTTTAAATCCAGATGAAGATATCCGTTACCGTGATAATGCTTTACCGTCTGAGTGATTGTTCTGATTCTTCGCAAAAGGTCATAGAGACTTGTTTCCTGTATTTTATCATACGTTGTACCGTTAAAACACGCCATATCAATGTATTCGGTACCGTTGCCTTTGTAAATTCCCTGAACGTTGCCTGTCGTATTTTTGGTTTCGTCGATTTTTCTTATGCCAAGCTGCTTCTTATATCCGTTTTCAAAACGCAGTAACCCCGAGACAAAAGCCTCCATTTCTTCTTCGCTGTCCGCGAAAAGAAATCCTGATTCATCCCTGCCAAGATCAAGCTTTTGAGGGTTATATTCCTTAAGAAGATGCTCGGTACAAATTCCGTTTTTGTCCGTGAATTCGGCAAAATATACCGCACACGAAGAACCGTATCCGATAACCGATTTGATTTTGAAAACGCCTTCTATACCGTCAAGTGAAAATTCATATTCCGGCTGTAAATATCTTTTCATATATTTTTTCTCCTTGCGATATAGTATCATTCAAAACAAAAGTATTTGTAAAAACCGATTATTCAAACGAACTGAGATAGTATTTTTCAATAAGGGCACGAAGCTCATCTACAGGATTCGGCGCGCACGCACAATATCCTATCATCCAGTCAAACGGATTGCGCCAATACAGTCCTACATAACCGCATTCGGCAAGAACAGAATCCATTTCATCGTAAAACTCAAAAAACAGCTCTTGTCCGCCTTCAATCCCGTTCAGTTTCGCTTCTGTAAAAAAGCTGTAAAAATTAAGAATTACAAGTGCTTTTTTAATTACCTCATACGAAGCTTTGCCTTTCAATATATTCTCAATTTGTTGTCTTTGCGGGAAGTTGCGTTTGATAAGTTTCGGAAAACCCGATTTACTGATGCTCGAACTGTAAACACGTATACCTTGTCCGCTTTTTTTATCAACACCCTCGGTTCCTCTTGCGGAATAAGAATAAATCGCATCAAGCAATGCATCAACGGTTCGGATTTCTTTTCTGCTGTCAGGGCAACCGTTTTCCCCGTTTGCCAGAACCATACATTTATTTATCAGGACTTTTATTTTTTCTGTTGCCGTTTTGTTGTTAATCTTAAATCCCGAACTGTTTTCCGTTATGTAATTTATCAACTCTTCTTCGGTGTCTTTTAAGTAAATCTCTTTTCCGATATTTTCTGTAGCGTCTTCTGCTTCGGAATTGTTTATATGTTGCTTTTTTTCGATAATATCTATAATTCTTAGAGCGTCCGAATATGTTCTGCCTGATTTCAAACAGAAAAAGTACACCGCTTCATGCAGATTTTTATAGTTGAACGGTCTTTCAAGATATGCTTCGAGAAAGAATTTTTTCGTTTCGTCGGCATCCATTTTCAAAGCAAAACAAAGCTTATAGACATTTTCTCTGCCCGAGATGTTACCTGACGGTGCAATTCCGTCAATCCAATTGGTAATATTTTGACGGCTGATATCAACACCTGCAGTTCTGCAAAGACCAATCACAAAATCAACAAGAGTATCTGCAGATTCTGACCATCCGAGTTCATCTGCACGTTTTTTTACAGCATCTGCAAACAAAGTAATCTCATTCAGATTATTTATATATTCAACACCCGGCAGAATATCATCAGAAAAATCAATTTCATAGAAACTGTCAAAAGCATATTCTGTGTTGTTTGATTCGCACGGATTATTCATATTCATCACCGCTTATGATTAGTTTTATATCAAAACAATAACATCTTTTTTCCGAATTGTAAAGTAATGATATATTTTAATGCATACACCCGACAGTACGCAGAGCGTTTATGCCGTTACAAAAATGTAACAGCAAAAAACAAAAAACCACCGAATTTCTTCGATGGTTTTCATGGTCCGAGTGGCGAGACTTGAAAAAGCCACCGTACTTGTTGCGGTTTTCTGCGAATTCTGTAAACCCTTGTATATCAACGGATTTCAGGCGTGATTCCTTGTTATCTTTGATGTTCTCTTGCGATTTTTCTTGAAAATAATGTCCAAATAATGTCCAAAAACGCCCCGAAAAAACGACCCGATTAAAACGATTTGATAAGTTCAACCGTTCCTCTTATCCATTTTATCGCTCCGTTCAGACGGTAGCCTTTGAAACCTGATTCAACGAGGATTTCATTGATTTCCTCATCGGTAATATCAAGATTTATGAGCTTGGTGAAATCGACACCCTCTTTGGCGATATCGCAGATATAATCGTAATAAGTGCCTGAGTATCCGAAATTTGTTGCATACATTTCGATGTTCTCAACAGCATTCTCAACGGTTTCTTCTGTATCTTCATAGAAAAGGCTGCGTCCGTTATCGTAAAGCGGATAGAAGCTTTCACCTTCGGATGTCACTTTGACCGCCATATTTGAGAGATGTCTGTCGTCCTGCCTTGTGATGAAATCAAGCAGAATCATTCGGATAAAATCATCCTTATATTGAGGTCTGACAGCAAGCAGGTTTTCATATTCGTTATCAGAACGAGCACCGTCAAAAAGTCTGCGGAAGTGTACGATATATTCATTTGAGAAATCATAAAGAAATTCCGAAAAAATTGTGTTTTTATCGTGGAGATAAACGGGACAGCAAGTCACACCGAGCTTCTCTGCGAGTTTATAAACAGCGATTTCAGATTCAACATCGGTCACAAGCGGACTGATTCGCTGCTTATAAATGCCGTATTTACCGTCCATAACTCCGTAGCGTTTGATGTTGTAGCCTTCAGGAGTGTCAACGCTGTCGCCGACAAGGTCGATTTTCTGCAGAAAGACAGATTCAAAAACCTCTGTCATTATTTCATCGATAGTTTCATCCTTGTTGTGAGCAATCCAGAGCAAATCCTTGGGATGAATGCCTCGTGTAACCTTGGCAATCCTCAAAACATCGTATGCAGAAAGTCCGCATCTGAACAAGATTTTCTCAATATCACGTCTGTCGCGGCTGACAACTCGCTCAGAAAGAAAGCCGACAAACTGCTCGTGAGTCCAGTTGTTCTGACCGTGAGTGTATAGTTTTACAACATCGTTGTATTCGGGACTGATGAAATGAACGTTATAGGCAGTGTCAATAAGACCGATAATATCGTTACCCCATTTAAGATAAAACTCTGACTTACCGACGGGATTCTTCATTCTTCCGTCAGTCGGTTTTTTAGCATTTGAGGGAATTCTGTAGGTCTTGCCCACAAGCACGGCACCCTCGATTTTACCTTCTTTACAAAGAGTGCGGACACGTCTGTCGCTGATATTCCATTTTTCTGCAGCTTTGGCAGTGGTCATAAAGTCCATATCATCGCCTCCAAACGTAGTATAACATATTATCGGAACAATATCAATAGTATTATTCCGATATCCCTTTCATCACTCCGAAATTCTGATTTTTGCAACCGTAATTTTATAGGTTGATTCATAACACGGAGGATTGTTGACGTAGTAAAGAGTTGTTCCGTCCTCCGAGAAAAAGAGTGAGGGACTGTAACCGCATTTTACGAAAGGTTCATCGGTCTGATACGGAATGGGATTATCAATCGGAGCAAAGGTTTTGCCGTAATCGAAGCTGATGAACATATCCGCACCCGTGTCGCTTTCGCCTCTGATAGCGTGTCGACCTGTGACAATAAGTGTTCCGCATTCGCCGCCGACGGGTGACCACGCAACGTAAGGAGATGAGCCGAAAGTTTTGCCGCCTGCGGAAACTATCTTGCCGTAATCCGAAACGTCTCCCCAATCATCAAGAGAGGTCGTTCTCTTGCAATAAATCGGATTCATAAAAATACCGACCATCTCATAAACCATTAAGTATTCACCGTTGCCCATTTCAGCAATTGAAACCATACCCGGTCTGAGTGAAGAATCGGAGCAGGCAACGCACTCAAACTTCTCGCTCCAATTAACAAGGTCGGTTGTGTATTTATAAACAAGCTTCTGCGAATGCTCGGGGTCTGAATCGTCAGAATAGAAACAGAAAAGTCTGCCTGTTTCTTCCTCATAAATCAAATATGGCTCCCATACTCCCCATTCAATTCCGCCTGCTCTGTCAACGTTGCAGAAAGCGTTGAACGATTTGCCCGCATCGTTGCTTGAATAAAGAGTTATCGTGCTGTCCGTAACGCCTTCGCCGTATATTGACGTTGCAGCAAGAATGACCGTGCCCTTTTCAAAATCGCCGATATCCGCAGGCAACTCATAAAGGAACGGCATCCATTCGTTCCAGTATCCTTCGTTAAGGTTGTCTTTCACCGTGCAGACGTATTGCCACGTTTCAGCATCATCGTTGCTCTCGTATATGGGATAAGTGTCGCCCCACTTCTCAAACGTTGCGAGCAACTTGCCGTTATCAGCTTCGTTCTTCTGATGGCGAAGTTTTATGATTGAGGGATATTCAACCACGTTTGCGTTGTTATCCGCAGGAACATATATATCGTTCACGGACTCAATCTCAAACTCAATCGGCAGATGCTTATATTCAAAATTCAGACCTGCACTCGGAAACATCGTTCCAAAAACCGTCAGCAACGCAAGCAAAAAACGAAAAAGAACCATTTTATCTCAATCCCATCGTTGAATTATAATAATCACATTATATCACAAACCTTTCTCGTTGCAACAGGTTGCATACCGAAAACACACAAGCTCCGCAGGAAAACTCTGCGGAGCTTGATATGTCATGACCCTCAAATGAAAGGAGGAAGGGATTTTTATATGAATGTGTCGTGTGTAAATTTTGCGCCTAAACGAAAACCGGAAACAAAAGCATCGGTAAGACTTCTGGCGGTAAATTCAATATACTTGTCTGTGTATTTCAGAAATAAATCCTTTTCTTCGCCTGACAGTTTATCGGAGATTTGTTTTTCAAGTTCGGTGAGCTCGTTGAGTTTCTGTTTCAATTCCGCACCGAATTCAGGACTATACGACTGCGGCTCAAGGTTGCCATAATATAAATCTTCTATAAATCCCATATAATCTCCGTTCC
>JAZQKN010000138.1:0-10162 GCA_045542175.1 Acutalibacteraceae bacterium
GCCGCCGTCAACGGTTGTTACGGTGATAACGGCAACACCCTGCGAAACAATGTAAATCTCATTGTCCTCAACACGTGCAACCGCAGGATTGCTGCTTGAAAATACAACCTCTTTATTCGTTGCATCCGAGGGAGAAAATACAGGATTGACCGTAAGTTTTTCACCGACATATGCATTGATTTCTTTATTTTCAAACGAAATATTTTCAACGTAAACCGTGGTGTCATCAATAAATCTGTCGAATTTCGGGAAGCCGTTACCGTAATAATCGTCGAATCCCTCTGCTCCGAGATCATCACATACTCTGACGATTGCATCTGATACCTGAACGACATTGCACTGAGGATTATCAAGCCTGAAAAGACCTGCACCTGCCGAAACAAAAGCTGCAGACATTGAAGTGCCGTAAAGGGTTTTGAGCTGACCGTCGGCACCGTAGCCGACTATTCCCCCGCCCGCCGCACAAACGTCGACCGACTTGCCGAAATCCGAATACGCAGACTCAAAATTCAGATTTTCGTCAACCGAAGAAACTGTTATCACACTTTCAATATGTGCGGGACAAATACCGCTTGTATTCTGTTTGAAATTACCCGCACACACAACAACGGTAACGTTATTTTTCCGAGCATATTCCATTGCATCGTCGAGCGCCCTGCAATTGACCGTTGAACCGCTCAGACTGAAATTGATGACGTCTGCACCGTTATCAACCGCATAATAAATACCGTTGATCGCAACAGACATATAGCCTTCTTCCGACTCGATTACTCTGACGGGCATAATGCTGACGGCTGCATTTTTTGTGCTGTCGGCAACAATACCCGCAAGGAAAGTTCCGTGACTGTCGATACTTGTATCCTCGAAAGAATCGTCATCGCCTCCGACAAAATCATAACCCTTCACAAGTTTATCTTTAATAAAACCGATATTCTCTGCGCCCGTGTCGACAATCGCCACAACCGTGCCGTCGGAAGAGTCTGTACTGTCGGCAAGATGCTCTGCATATTTATCCAGTCCGTGAGATGATACGCCCCAGGAAACATTACCTGACGCTTCGGATTCTGCGGAAGAAACACAGACCTCTGAATCGGGATGAGCATAGACAATGCCGTCATCAGCCGCAAGTACCTTCAGAGCATTTCTGAAATTTCTGTAATCGTTGAACTGCAACAGAAATCTGCCGTCGGAAGAAATAACTCCTTTTGTTGCTCCGAGTGACGGAAAATTATAATTCCCGTTCGTTGCTCTGCCGATTATACGAAGATTATCCGTAACTGACTGTTCGGAATTCCCGTCGGTTATATTCTTGTATGAATATACAATATTCGTGGATATTCTTGCAAAGTCAAAATTATTTTCAACCCGTCTGATTTTTGAATTTCCGTATGCTGATGCGGTCAGAAATACAGTTGAAAAAGCGATGATAACGATACTCATAACCGCCGAAACCGTTTTTTTAAACATCATAAACCACCTTCGGATTTTTATCTCTTTTGGTCATTATATAACTATTGATAAAAAAATTCAATCAAATTCAAAAAATTAAGTCAATGATTTTAACACAACTAAAATATTATTAAACAATTTGTGTGGTAAAAGAATATGAAATCTGCGGAAACTGAGTTTCAATCAGCGCCCCTTATTTTCCTGAAGGGAATTCCGATTGGGTAGCATTCAAAAAAGCAATGTTACCGATCACGTCAGAACTGAATGAAGAATTGCCGACACCCAGCCTGACACAAAAATTTATGTTTAGATAAATTTCTTATAAACAAGATAAAAATACTATAAAATATATTTTGTATATTGACATTTAATATGAACTGTTCTATAATGTTTCACGATTATAATGGAGTGATATAGGTGTATATTTCTTTTTCAGATAGTCACCAAAATTTTAATTATGAAAAAGCACTATTGTATTTGCAAAAAAACATTTTGCATTGAGGCAAACAGTTTTCCGGGAGACAATCCGCTATGGAAACAGTTTGAAGCTGTTCAGGTCTCTTCCGATGCAGACATAAACATTCATTGCAAGGTTTGCGAGCCGTTTCCCGATATGCCGAAGGAAGGCAAGCACAGAGCCGGCGAGTTTATCGTTTCGGTTGACGGCGATATTGTTTACCGTGCGCTTCCTATGGGAAAAGCTCACGGTGCATTAACTAAATACACCCATTACAATACTTCCCGAAGCGAAACCTTTTTTACCCCGGGAAGCTTTCCGATAATGATGGACAGCAGGTATATGTGGAGCTCAATTTCATTGGCTCAGCTTCTGCTTCCTTTCAACGCATTTTTCATCCATTCATCGTTCATTTCAGTAAATGGCAAGGCAATCCTTTTTTCTGCCCCTTGCGGCACAGGCAAAAGCACTCAGGCTGCTCTGTGGGAGAAATATCGGGATGCCGAAGTTATCAATGGCGATAAAGCCGGCGTTCTTGTCGAAGACGGAGTTTATGCCTGCGGCGTTCCGTTCTGCGGAACGAGCGGTATATGCAAAAACAAAACCTTTCCTCTCGGCGCAATTGTTTTGCTCAGTCAGGCTCCCGAAAACACCGTAAGACGGCTTACAGGAATTGAAGCGATTCAAGGAGTGCTGCAAAACATATATCTCGACTTGATCGCCCCAAATGAGCAGGCTGCCGTTATTGATTTGCTGATTGAACTGCTAAAAACCGTTCCTGTTTACTCATTCGGATGTACGGCAGATAAAAATGCGGTTATCGCCCTCGAAAACGAACTGCGAAACGGAGGTGTTCTCTGATTGGAATTGGAGTATGATATGTTTATATCGAAGCTTCTCTCGGAAGCCGATAAAAAATCCATTCCGCTTTCAGGTGCATTTGAATTAACATCACGATGTCCTCTCGATTGCAAAATGTGTTATGTGCATCGAAAAGAAAACGACTGCGAAGCCATAAAGCAAGAAAAAGATACCCAATGGTGGGTACAGCTTACGGAAGAAGCAAAAAACGCAGGTATGTTTATGCTTCTGCTTACCGGAGGCGAGCCTCTGCTCCGAAAGGACTTCGAAGAAATTTATCTTAATGCAAAAAAATCCGGCCTGTTGGTTTCCGTAAATACCAACGGTTTGCTGATAGACGACAGCAAGGTCAGATTTTTCGCAGACAATCCGCCTCAGAAGCTTAACATCACGCTTTACGGTGCTTCAAAAGATACTTACCGTGAGCTTTGCGGCAACGGTGAAGCCTATGAGAAAGTAACCGATGCGATAATCAAACTCAAAAAATCGGGCGTAAATGTGAAAATCAACTATACGGTAACGCAATATAACCGTCATGATGCCGAGAAGATATATGAATTCGCAAGGGAACTGAAAATACCGGTTCAGACAGTAACATATATGTTCCCACCCGTCAGAGCAGGTGGCGAGGCAGACAGACTCTCCCCCGAAGAAGCAGCGAAAGCTCTGTTCGACTGCCATATGGTTGACTGGGGTAAAGAAAAATTCACAAAACACCTTAACGCAAAAGCAAACATCGTCAGAAAACTCGGAGAAATCGAATCCGACGGCGAAATCATTCCTTGCAGAGCAGGACTGAGCACCTTCTGGGTAACCTGGGACGGCAAAATGTCGCCTTGCGGAATGATGACAACCCCGATGTTTGATGCGGATAATTTCAATGAAGCGTGGGAATGCACAAAAAAATCGAGGAAGAGTATTTTTCTTCCTTCGGAATGTCTGAACTGCGAATTGCGAAATTACTGCGATATGTGTGCGGCGGTTTCGCTGGCAGAAACAGGCGAATTCAGCAAAGTTCCCGAGTACGCTTGCAAAAAAGCGGCTCATTACAAAAAACTATGTGAAAATTTCGTAAGAAGATGTTAAAAATCATTGTCCAAAAAAATTTGGATTTTATATATAACACAAAATTTTGGAGGTAATCTCATGAAAAAGCACGCAAAAAAATTAGTTGTTTTGCTGCTCGCAGTTGCAATGATTATTCCTACCATTGCAACGCTTTATTCTTCAGCAGCAGACGCCACCTATCCCGTTGAGCTCGGCTTCAACAACCTCTTCATTTTTGAAGAGTGGGCAAGCAACGAAAACTCAACCTCAGTTGTATTCGGCGGCACAAAAGACGTCGGTACATTAACAACAGATATTCCCAACGGCAGCTTCAGGCTCACTAAAACCAGCACGGATGTGCCTCAGGTTTATAACGGCCACGGTGAGGATAAAACAAACTCAATCAATAACACGGATTACTATTCAATTGCCGTTGAACCTAACGCCACCTACACTTTCTCTTACAATGCCTCAGGTAATGTGTTCAGCACTACGGACTCAGGCGTCACTCCTTACTTGTTTATGTTTGACAGCGACTTCCTGTGTAAGGTAATCTATGAGGCTCCGGGAGCTGCCAGCGGCGCTAACAGCTTTACGTTCATCACTCCCTCTGACGTTGCTCATATCCAGTTCCGTTTCACCCTCACATCAGGTGCAACACCCTATGCCGATATCAGCAACATTTCGGTTACCGAGTGTGACGTTACCCTCGATTCAACAACCAATCTTTTCAATCTCTCCTCTTGGAAAAACAGCTCAAACTACGCCGTATCCGCTTTCTACGGCGCAGGTACAGTCAACGCAACCGACGAAGTTATTACCTTGACTACCGACCCCACCAAAGGAGATTCCCTTTTCACCGCCTTCGATCTTGAGAGTAACGCAGGCTATTACAACATTCCCGTTGAGGCTAACACCTCCTACGTGCTCAAGTATAACCTCATTAACAGCACCAACTCCGCCTTTTTGGATTTTTCCCCCTACATAGTCAGAAGCACAAGCAGCGGCGCTGTTAATTATGACTACGTCAGCGGTGTCGGCGCTTCGGGTTACGGAGCAAACTCCGCTATGTTTACCACAAAAGGCGATACTGCCTATATTTCGGTTGTTTTCACCATCAATCACGGTATAACTGCATGGGGTTGCCAAATCAAAAACATTGAACTCTGGAAGGTAACGGAGCTTGACGACAATAAAATATCACCCAACCGTCTTGTTAAAACCTACGGCACGGATGCAACTTACGGAACGCTTCCCACACCCACAGCTCCCGCCAACCACATTTTTGCCGGCTGGAACACAAAGGAAGACGGCACGGGTATGCGCATTACCGCCGACACTCCCGTTCAGCCCTTGAGCTATACCGTTTATCCCAAGTTTGAGCCTGCAGTTGACACCCTCATCGTTAAAACTCAGCCCTCAAAAACCGTTTACACCAAGGGCGAAAAATTGGACACAACAGGTCTTGTTCTTGAGGCAACCATAACCTCTGACGGAATAACAAACACCTTTGATATTCCGTCAGGATATTACTGCACTCCCGAAGTTCTTAACACAACAGGAACACAGACCATTACCGCCCATTACGGCGGAAAAACCGCAACCTTCACCGTTACGGTTAAGGATAGCGACCCCGGTATAGTCGTTATCAACGGTGTTTCAACAGACGTTGCAATAGCAAACGGCGAATACACCTTTAATTACAGCACATCGGCATTCAACCGCTATGAGGTGACATATAAGTCCGATTCATATGTCAGTGGCGTTGCCACCTTCAACGACGGCAAAACGGAAGAATTCTTCCTTGAGCCTTCAGATAACGGAAGCTTCGGCTCATTTGTTAATGATTTGTTTAAAAACAACACCTACAATCAGGTTGTTAAAATCAAATTCACCACTCTTAATAAAGAAAACGGCAAATTTGAGCTGGTTTCACTGAAAACAGTCAACGTTCCCGTTCCTGACGAAACCATCTATTTTGATAACGCAAGATATGAGATGGGTGTTTCACTTGAATACGGCGGCGTTGTTTCAGAGCTTTATGACCTTTCCGATGATGTTTACGCCCGTACTTACGCCAACGGAAGCAATGACATAACTTTGGTTGACTACAAGAATAAGCTTGACGGCGGCTATAAAGCAGAAAGCCAGAAGGTTAACCTTATCAACACGCTTGACCGAGGCAGATATCTGCAGCAGTCTTATTACGGCACGGACGAAAAGCCCTATATTCAGAGTGAATATAACAACGCCGCCTGGCCCTATAACCCCGTTCAGGGCGGTAACGTTATCGGCGAAGCAAGTAAGATTATCGACTACAAGGTAACCAACGACTACGTTTACGTTAAGGCTCGTCCTCTTGACTGGGCAAAGTGGTCTGATGAATATGCCGCAACCGACAGCAGATATGAAGCAATCTGGGGCGATGATTACGTTACCGACACCTACGTTGAATCCTGGTATTATTTCCAGGACAACACAATCAAGGTAACCAACAGAAAGGTTGACTATTCGGGTCTTCCCGATGCATCTCACTCTCAGGAATTCCCCGCACTTTACCTCATTGAGCCTCTTAACCACTTTGTTTATAACAACGTTTCCGCACAGGATGCCTGGAAAGCAGAAGCCAATGAGCTCTACAACAATTATCAGTTTATAGATTATACTGATGCCACCAGAGGAACTCACTGGAGCAAAACGCACAATAGCGGCTGCCTCATCAACTACGAAGAGCCTGAATATTGGGGCTTGACTCAGATGTATAAAGACAAGTTCGGTATGCAGGACTTCCAACCCTGGGTTACCGTTAACGAAAACTGGGCTGCATTCACCGCCAGCGAAGATCAGGACAGCTTCGGCGTTGGTCTTTACACAGACACAACAACCAAATTCTACTACGGCGTTCAGCCCACTATGTATCAACAGAAAGCAGGCGACACCGAAGGCTCTGTAGGCGAAGTTTTAGATACTCCGGAATACAGACACGCCCAGACAGTTAACCCCTCACCCGAGCTTCCCACCTCATACATCGCACCCACAGACACAGCTATCTTCAGAAGCTATGAGCCGACAGAATTCACATATTATCTCACAACCGGTACCGCATCCGAAATCAGAGAAGAATTCAGAAATATCAGCAAAGCTGAAGATGAAAGAGCAAAACCCAAAATCGCTGTTCCCGAAACAGTTTACGTTAATCCCGCAAACAACAAAGACGGTCAGTACTACGCAAACAACGTACTGAATCCGAACAACTACTACAGCATCGAAACAAAAACCGAATACACAGATATGTACCTTGGTGTATATGCCGACAACGGTCACACACATATCAGCGTAAACGTTGACAACGTTACCAATCCCGACGAAAACGTTGACGTTCGCGCTTCAGACGGTTCCGCATCCTATGACGGCATTGTTTTCAAATTCACCGAGGACACCGATCCGAATCCGGGTACGTTTATTTTCCCTGCCGGTCTGGATATGGACTTTGTATCAGGAGGGTTGGAGCCCGGTGAAAAAGCCACCGTCAAGTGGACAGTAACCACTTACGCTGCAGATCCTGCTATTAATCCCAATTGCGAAAAAGAAACCTTCGTGGCTTACACCGTTATGTATGCTCCCCACCGCACAGTCGGTGCCGTTGCGGAAGCAAGACAGGTAGCCGCTTCCATGCACGAAGTTTCATCATGGATTACGGGTGCCAACGGAATTGACCACAGCACAAGAACTCCCCTCGGTACCTTCCACGGCGACTACCGCAACTCCGGTTACTTCAGAGAAGACCCTCTTGTTTATACCAATCCGCCCACAGGCGGCTCAGGTCAGACCGCATACGATTACATCTTGGGCTACGGCACACAAAACGGCAGCAATGACGACTACCAGGATGATTGCTACGTTATGCAGACCGCAACCAACGACCACGACTCTTCAAGATCGCAGAGCTACCTCGGCTTGCTGGCTATCGATAAGTCACGTTACACAAACACAGACCAGATTCCCAACCTCAGCATCGGTTACGACGCTCTGAGAGTAAGCGACTACAAGAAAGACTCTCTCGGTAAATATAACACTTACTACACCGTAGGCGATGAGCTGGCATACACCGCCTCAAGCCTTTCCGCTGCTCCCAGCGGCTGGACTTCATACAGCAGCCATACCGATATTGCCGACTCTAAATCTCTTCCCTACAGAGAACGTTTTGTTCCTTCATACAAGATTGCAGACCTTGACGGCAAATATATCCACGCTATTGCACAGGGTACAGCCAACCAGACTATCAACCCAAACCAGTATTCAACCGCAGGTACTTCGGTTCTTATTGATATCACCGATAAGAGCGCACTGCGTGATGCTGTTACGGACGGCTACAGCGTTAAGGACCCCAGCGAAGAATTCCTTGAAAATCTTAAAGAAGCGGCAACAATTCTCGGCGATCCCGGTGCTTCTCAGGAAGATATTGACAGAGTTACGGATACCATCAAAGAATACGTCAACATTTTCTACGCATTGAAATATGATAACCTTTTCAGTGCTTATGAAATGTCACAGCACCCCGAAAGCATGAAGGTTGTTTCCAACAAAGGCACAGCCACATACAAAGACGGAACAATCACTGTTGTTAACGGCACAATCACCGGCGGCGAGGCTTACACGGTGTACGGTTCGGCAGACCATTTCTATAAGGTTGCTCTTAAACCCAACACAGAGTATGTGTTTGAATATGACGTTACAACAGACGTAAAAGCTCAGGCATTTATGTTCTTCTACAACAGCAGCGGCTCCAATTCAGAAGCTCCGAGCAATATGTCTATCAAGACAAATAACGGTGCATGGGCATCAAAAACTGAGTCTAACTCATGGTTCGGCAACTATAACAATGCAGGCACATACCACTTTGCAATCAAATTCACAACAGGTGCCACAACCACTCAGGCAAGCTTCCGTTTTGGTAACACAAGTAATGACCCTGTAACTTCAACCTTCTCCAATATCAGACTGATTGATTCAGCAAGATATTATGAAGATGCTGTATACGAAACGTTTGAAGATGTTTATGAAGAATACGCTTACTACGGCACTCTTCAGACTCCCGTCAGAAACGGCTACACCTTCAACGGTTGGTTTGATGCCGAAGAAAACGAAGTAACAGCCATCGACAACGCAACAGAGCACAAGTCAATCTTCTCAGAATGGACTATCAACGACTACACAATCACTTATAACGCAAACGGCGGCAGCGTAAGCCCCACATCGGAGAATTACAATGTAGAAGATACTCTTAATATTCCCACACCCACACGCGCCGGCCATGTCTTCCAGGGCTGGCTGGTTACCGTATCTGATGGCAACTGGGAACTTAACGGAATCTGTTCGCCGGGTGAAGTTCCTGCAAAAATGTACGGTAACGTAACGCTTACCGCACAGTGGGCACTCAGCGAATTAAAAGTATACTTCGACACCATCCTTGATTTCAGCAAGTGGAACACCACATCCGCAGGTAATGCAACCTTCAGCAATGTTACCGATAACGGCTTCACACTTACATCAAATGCCGGTGCAGGCGAAGGTACATCTGAATCTCCCGAATTCCCTGTAACTGCAGGCAAGCAGTATTACATTGATATTGATTTCACCGGCGACAATTGGGATGTTTACATCTTCTTCAGAAACGAAACAACCGGCGGAACAGGTATCGATTTCAATGACAGCACAAACCGCTTCTCATCAAGCGGTGCAGGCGTTCAGTCGAGAACATTCACAGCTCCTGCAGGTGCAACAAAGGCTGTTATCCGTGTTGATGCCAACGGCTCAAGCAACTCAGTAACCTTCAGCGACATCAGAGTTTACGAAGCAACCACCTGCGCTCCGAATGTTAATGTTCCCAAGTCAAGCAAGGAAGTACAGTACGGTTCAACATTCGGTACTCTCCCCGTTCCCACAAGAGAAGGCTACACCTCCGCAGGTTGGTATGACGGCAATACTCTCATCACCGATTCAACAACCGTTACTCAGACCTCAACAGTTTACCTCAAGTCAAAATGGACCGAAAACAGCTACACAATCATTTATAATTCAAACGGCGGTTCAGGTACAATTGAAAACCAGACTGTTAAGTACAGCCAAAACGTAACACTTGCATCAGGCGGTTTCACACAACCAGGCAGCACTCTTCTCGGTTGGTCAACCAATTCCGCTGCACCCACCGCACAGTATTCACTCGGTCAGAGCGTAAGTCAGCTTTCTGCCACTGCAAACGGCACAGTTACGCTTTATGCAATCTGGTCAGAAAACAGCTACACAATTGTTTATAATGCAAACGGCGGTTCAGGTACAATTGAAAAC
>JAZQKN010000139.1:0-38109 GCA_045542175.1 Acutalibacteraceae bacterium
AGCATACCGATTTTTTTGAGCTGTTTTCCGAGTTCTTTGATGTCATAACTTACAACACGGCTTCTGATGTCAACATTTGTGCGGTGATTGAAAACATTGAGTGAACCCGTAACATAGATTTCAAGAGCAGTAGCGATATACTGTGCTTCTTTTTCTTCCTGTTTGCGGAGTTCGTTATACAAATCCTCAAGGATAGGCATATTTTCGGGTACGGGATTGAGAAGATAATCACGGTAAACCTGCCGTACACAACGGTCAATGATCGTTTTTTCAACGGGTTGCAATCCGTCTTTGCCTGCAACGATGAGTTCGCACAGAGAAAGAATGAAATCGGATTTAAGGGTCAGCGGATTTTCGTCATCCGAATAGTTGAGGTTCAAATCCATTGGATTTATATAGTCATCGGATGTGGGAGAAATCTTAATAACCTGTCCGTCAAGTCTTTCAACCAATGCTCCGTACTCGGATTCGGGGTCGCATATAATGATGTCATCATCTGTAACGAAGAAAACATTTGAAATCTCTCTCTTTGCCGAGAAAGATTTACCCGATCCCGGAGTACCGAGAATAAGACCGTTGGGGTTTTTGAGCAGTTTACGGTCAACCATAATAAGGTTGTTGGAAAGAGCGTTCAGACCGCAATAAAGAGCTTCTTTGCTTGTCTGAAACAACTCCTGCGTAGTAAAGGGGATAAAAATAGCGACGCTTGATGTGGTCAAGCCTCGCTGAATTTCGATTTGATTGAAACCGAGAGGTAAGCAGCTCATAAGTCCTTGCTCCTGCTGAAAATCAAGCCTTGTAAGCTGACAGTTGTATTTCTGTGCAATCGAGCCTGCCTGAAATACAGTATTGTCAAGATGCTGCTTTGTGTTTTCAACATTCATAACAATAAAGGTAAGAAGAAACATTCTCTCGTTTCTGCTCTGCAAATCCTGCAAGAGTTTTGCTGCCTCATTGTTGTATGTTGCAAGGTCAGAGGGAATAATATCCATATCATAACCGCTTCTCACAGCCTTTTTCTGTTCCTCAATCTTCATTTTCTGAAGGTCTGTAATCTTGCGTTTTACCGTTTTAATCGCATTTACTTGGTCAACTGACTGTATGTGCATTGAAACAATAAGGTTCGTTTCCATATCAAGGAAATCCGCAAGCAGACGGTCATTGAGTTCGGGTGCGAGAATCTGAAGGAACGATACCGCACCTACCTTTTTGCCGATACCGAAGGTTGAACCCGTTTTAAATTCAAATGAACTCGGTGCTATGTAGTCCTTAACGGAAAGACCCGAAGGAACAAGATCATCCCACGAAAAACGGAACGGGATTTTTTCATCCAAATGAAACATTCCGTGCATAAGTTTAAGTCTTTCATATCCGTTAATGGGTTCTGCCACAACACCCATTTTCTTGAAGTTTGTCAGAATATCGCTTTCAATTCTTTCAAGACGAGGTTTCGCTATTTTCAGCGATTCTGCTTCGATACCGAAGGTGAGAAATTTGGTTTTAATCAAACCGTTGTTGCCTTTGGCAAGCTGGTCACGGAGAAAGGTCTGATATTCGATTGCAATACCGTCAAACATATCTCCACGAACCGGAATTGAGATGTTTTCGGAATAAGTTTCTTTCGCTCCCGTCATATTCATAAAGGAAAGCTGAAACTTTACCGAGCTGTCGAAATAGTTGAGGAAATCACACCACGCATCGAAGATGGCGTTTTTGTCCTCATTGTTGTTGAGCTGATAGTTAATATCGAGAAACTTAACCGTTTTGGAATAAAAATTGTCCGTCACTCGGCAGATACCGTCTTTGAACATTCTTTGAAACGGTATGCTGTCCTGTGCGGACATCTGTTTTTTGTCACCCTTCGCTTTTGAAACAGCAGAATTAATCTGCTTCTGCTGTTCTTTTGAAAGGTTATTGTTATTTGCCTTTTTTGACAATGCGTTCAACCTCCTTGTTCAGTTTGTCTTGCTTTTCGAGCAAGGAATAATAATTGTTCGTTTTGTAAGGTCGCTGTTTCGGTCTGATAAACAAAACATTGATTATGTTTTTAGCAACCTTTTCAAACGGCTGTCCGTTCTTTTCATACATTGCAAGAAGCATAAACGGAAGCAAAACGATTATCATTATAATTGCCGCACCGCTTATATTGATATGAGCCTTCAAAATGAAGAAAAGCGGAACGGCAAGAACAAGTCCCGAACCGAAGCATATAAGCTGTCGTTTCGTAAGGTTAAACATTGCCTTTGTTTTTACGGCATTAAGGTCTTTGGGTACGGGTACATAAGCCATATTCGTCACTCCTTCCGTTAGTGAGCATTAAATATGGATTTTGACAAAGAACCTGTTTTGAACAAGCTGAAACACAGAAGTACGGTGTAACCCATACAAGTCCATATTGCATAGGAAATATCGTCTGTCACGGCAATGTTTTCAACAAGTGCCGCATAGATAGCTACGCATACCATAATGAGGAACGCCTGAAAAGCAAGTGCGAAAAGGGAACGGATATAATTCTGTCCCATATTACCGCTTTCCTTGCTTGTCATTGTAGCCATCGGTATCGGTGCAACGGAAGTAACGAGATATATTTCAATCATTCTGCCGAAGGTGACAACGAGAATACAGATTTGCAGTATCCACATACAAATCTTGACTATTCCCGACTGCATCCACAGTCCAATCAAAGCACCTACACTCATCGCTTCAAGCTTTGATTCTATATCTCCGAGTATTTCTGCCATATCAATAGTTGTATCGCCTATGACAACTCCCGATGCGTTGTTTATAACCTCTTGTCCGAGGTCAAACACACCCATAACGATATTCCAAGTGTTCGTCACGATAAGAACAGCACCCGCAGTTTTAAATACCCACTTGAAGAAAGCGAAGGTATCAACATCTCCGTGAAAGTTGTTTCTTTCAATTACCATCTGTATGAGTTCAAGTGTCATAACAAAGGCAAGGATAACTGCTGCAATGGGAACCATTACATTATCGGACAGGCTCTTAACCATATTAAAAATGCTTGAATTCCAATCTTGAGGAGTGGAACCGACGTGGTCAGCAATCTCTCCGACCTTCTGATTTACTTGGTCAAAAAGTCCGTTGAGATTTTCCATAATGCCGCTTGTGAGAATTTCTCGCAGCCATTCTTCCAATGCTTCTTTTATCGCATCCATTCGGGTAAATCACTCCTTTTTACTCAAAGCGGGAGTTTCCGCTTTTGAACGGAAACCCCCGCAGATTAGTTCGGGTTATCGGTTGCTTTTATTAACCGAAAAGACCCGTGAGTTCAGGAACGAGAAGAAGACCGATGAGGGCGACACCGCCGCCTGCCATAAGCTGCTTCATACCCTGTGACTTTGCACCCGGGTTGTCATTACCATATCCTTCAAGGAGGTTGATAACACCCCAAATGCCGAGACCCGCACCGAGAGCGATAACGAGTGTCTGAAGAACATCTACTGCTGAGTTAAAAAAATCCATTGTAATTATGCTGATGATAAATTGAGTGCGTCTTTAGACCGTATTACATATCATAAGCACTCCTTTCTGTTTTTAAAATTAAATTTTTCAGACGGTCATTTTGTCTTAATGTTGCAAAAGGAAATATATATTTAATCCGTTGTTTGTTGCAGGAACAACGGAATTGTTGTAAATGCTTTATGCACTTACGCTCTGTTCTTCATCAACAGAGATTTCATAGACATCAAACTGTTCATCAGGCTTTAATTTCAAGCGGGTAGATAAAAACTTTTCGATGTCAAATTCGTTTTTCTTGTCATAGTCAGACAAGTATTTATACTTCGGGTGTTTGGTTATATCAAACTTGTTTGACATAAACGGGCGAACACCACGAAGCTGTAAAATGCACTTTGAGCCATCCAAGACCGCAAGTTCATCAACAGAGGCAAGCTCTTTGCCGAGTTTCTGATAGTTCAGACTGTGCGAGGTTTCTCTGCCTCTGCTTTCGCCCGTATTGAATGTGTCAATAGTTTCCTTACCGAGAGCCGCCGAGAGTTCTTTAAGAGTTGTAGGCTCTGAACCGCCGAGGAATATACGGCTGTCACAGTTACCGATAATCGTATCGGCGCTGTCCTTATACAGAGCCTTTAACTGTGACTGTGCCTGCAACACAAGGCAGGCTGAAATCTCACGGCTTCGGATTGTTGCCATCAGCTTTTCAAGGTTCGGTATCTGACCGATATTCGCCGCTTCGTCAATAAGACATCTGACGTGAACGGGTAATCTTCCGCCGTAAACATCGTCAGCCTTTTCGCAAAGCAGATTGAAGAGCTGTGTATATGCCATTGATATGAGGAAATTAAAGCTCGCATCGGTATCGGACATAATGAGGAAAAGAGCAGTTTTTCTGTCACCGATTTTATCAAGCTCAAGCTCGTCATACATAGTGATTTCTCTTACCTCCGCAATATCAAACGGTGCGAGCCTTGCAGCACAGGAAATGAGAACTGATTTCGCCGTTTTACCTGCGGCAAGTTTGTATTTCTTATACTGCCTTACTGCAAAATGTTCGGGTTCTTTATCTTCAAGTTCCTCAAACATTAAGTCAACTGCGTTTTTGAATGTTTCATCTTCCTCACGAACTTCCATAGAATTTATCATAGTTATGAGGGTAGAGAAGTTTCGCTCCTCATCGGGAGCTTCATACCAAAGATAACCAATCAACGCACAGTAGAGCAGAGTTTCTGCCTTAACCCAAAAATCGTCACCCGATTTACCTTCGCCCTTTGTATTGGCGATAAGTGCGGTGACGATTTTCAATATATCTTTTTCGGAATTGATATATGCGAATGGGTTATAGTGCATTGATTTCTTGAAATTGATAGTGTTGAACACCTTGATTTCGTAGCCTTCTCGCTGAAGCATTTTGCCCGTTTCTATTGCAACCGTACCTTTCGGATCGGTCACAACAAAACTTACGGGATATTGTTTTGATGTGCATTGCATTAGATTCGGTTTAATCCAAAAGCGGGTTTTCTGTTGTTATTAACATACGGCTTTTTATCCGTATCTCCGGAGCTTTCGCTCATTTTCATCAATATGTCAATTCATATTCGGCATAGCATATCTTTTTGTCCTGCAATTTTGCAGACCAACCGACAGCACGGACTCTTGGGAGTGTTATATTCTTATGTGAAGTTTCAACTCCTATGCGTTGCGTGTGACTGCACTTTTAAATACAGCCTTCCACTCGGATTGGGATTTTACACCTTTCCCGATTTCTTTCGTGCTGATAATCTTAATTTAATTGTTGGTTTCAATTAAGACGGCATTTCTACCACTACCGCTACCGCCGACAATGAGAACATTTTTGTTTCTTGCGTTTTTCGGTTCTTTAGGGCGGTTGCACATCATAAGACTTTCCGTTTGCGTAAGAATGATATTGTTATCAAAAACGGGGTCAACAAAAGGGGCAATATCTTCGTGAGTTCCCCAACGGGCAGAGCCGTATTCTTCATTCTTACGATATTTCTTTGCATTTTTACTTTTAACATATACTGCAAGTCTTATTGCAGCGGCAATTGTTGCTCCGATTAAAATATCGAAAAGATTGAAGCTCGGAAATATATCCGCAAAGGCGTAGGTGAAACCCTCCATAATGTGCATAAGTTTACCTTCAAAACCTGTGCCGGGTGCAAGCCTTATGGCTTGACCGACCTTTGTTGCGAATAACCCGATTACGAAATACGGAATATTCGGAATTATGAGTTTCTTGAAGTCTATCTGCTTCATTACAGCTCCAACTCCTTATGCTTTTTCTTGTTCGGGAGGTCTTTGATGTTTTTCAAAATCTCCTGAAGCTTTGTAACAACAGATTCCTTGCGGTCTTTCTTCTTGACGGTGTTTGCCGTGTATTCTCTGAAAGCCGCTGTCAGAGCATCTGTGTCCTTAGCTTTGAAGAAAACAAGATAGTGAGGCGGCTGAACGGTCTTATCCTTCTTGACGGCATAATCAACACCGTATTTTCTTGCAACTCTGTCAAAATCCTTGATGTTCTTGTCTGTGATTTCAATGTTCGTCAAACCTTGATTTTGTGCTGCAAGCTGTTTAACGGTCTGTTTGCCGTGAGGTGTTACATCTTTGGGTTGGTTACTATTTTGAATATGCTTATTTTTCTGGTAGGCAAGAAACTTGCTCAATGCTTGTTTGAGTGTTCTTGCAGTAAGCTTCGCCGTGTTTACGGATATTGTGACTGTCCTGCTTTCAACTTCTTCCTGCAAGGGTTATCACTCCTTCCAATCAACAACAAAAACGACATTCATAATCTGCTCGTTTTCAATCGGGACGGAGGTTGCCGATATGACAGCATCATAGGTAAAAGATTGATATACACCTTTTGAAATACTCCAATCGGTAAAGTTTAATGTTTCGGTCTGACCTGATGATGATGTTTCAGCATTTTTCAGTTTAAAACCGATTAACTTTGAATCTACTTTTGCAGATGCAATAGCTTTTTCATCATACTTTGTCAGCGACCAACCGTTGACTGTTTCAAGCCTTACCTGCTTGACGGAAACGGGAGCTGTTGAATTGTTAAAGATCTTCACCGTATCCGCTGAATACACTTCACCCGTCTTTGACATAACGAAATTCATCGTTGTCGGGAGTGTCACGGAAAACCTTGTCATATTGTATCCGCAATCGTCACAGTATAAATCAGAGTTGTTATCCCTGTGGTCGGAATATGTGATAGACACATAATCGCAAAAACAAGTTTTTGAGTATTTATGCTGTGTTTCAGAGTACGGCTCATATACAGTAGAAGTGTATCCGTGATTTTTGATTTCTGTTCGTGTCGTTCCGCATAAAGAACAGGTTAATGTCTGTTCGTGCTGTGTATCAGACAAACAAACATAATTTGTGGTTGAGAACTGATGCTTGTTGTAAATGAACACTGTTTTCCCGCATACAGAACATTTTTTTGAACGGGTACATCCGTCATTTCCCGAAGGCTCCCAACTATCCTCAATCCATACCCAATAATCATCGTGTGACTGTGACACCGTTTCCTCATACGAGCATTTTGAGCAGGTTATTGTTCTTTTGTGGGTTGCACCTCTGTCGGAATCGTTGCTGTCCCATTCCCAATCGGAGTAAGATAAATCGTGAATTTGTGTCACGGTTTCTGAATATCCGCAATCGGAACAACTGACTGTTCTGCTGCAAGTGCCGTCACCGTTATCAAACCAATCACCATAAGACCAAGTATGCGTTTCCAAAACGGCTGTTTCTTTACCGCATCCAAACTGACCTTGATAAATGATAAGTTCATTTAATGTTTCATTATCAATTAGTGCATTTTCGCCACACAGCTCCTGCGTCAAAGCGTGAACATAAGAGCCGTTTATTTCTTTTGCGTGGTCACATTGTTTGTTTGCATAGTGATAATATTCGTTGTATTGCGAATAACTCTTTGTAGTATATCCGTGCTGTGCGAACATCAAAGTCATTGTATGCCGGAACAAACTTGCATCATTGATGTCAAATTTAGGACAGTAAAAAATGTGCAGATGATAGTCTTTATTTGTTATGTTTCTGTTATCCATTACATCCTGTAATGTCATACCGCCAAAATACGGAACTTCGCTGTCAATTATTTCATCGGGGTCGCCGTAAGCACCGGAAATAACAAGGTCTTCGGTGCAAAGAGATTTCGGACAATCATAAGAAATAGTTTCGGTTGAATAAGCACTTGCTTTTATGGCAACTGTTGAGAATACAAAAGCGATTGAAAGAATAAAGGAAATAACCCTTGTGAATTTTCTTGTTTTCACATTGATACCTCCTTAATCTGCGATTGCAATAGTAAATACCACCTTTGCGATTTCAGCATCTTTTTCAGTTGATGCGTCTTTCGATACTTTGGCGAAATATTTGAGATTCAGACTTTCCTGCGGAGCGATAACCGGGAATGCTGTTGAGCTGATAAGCATTGAGCCATCATCCTTTGTGGAAATGCCGTTGATTTTGAGGGCAACTGTTTTCTTGCCCGAAAAGTTTTCATAATTACCGATTTTATACGAACCGTCAGTTACCGTAACATCAGTAACTTTAACACTTCCGTATTTTGCATTGTTTGTTATTTTAGCATTATCGGCTGTGATAACCGTTCCGTTTGCAATTTCAATCGGAAATGAAGCGGGAACAGTAACACTCACGGCTCTGTATTCATTTGACACCGTCAGCTTGACGGGTACGGAAGCCTTTGCATAAGGCGCCGCAAAAGCATTTACAGATGTGAGTGAGAAAACGAGAGCGAGGGCAAGAATAATTGCCGTTATTTTCTTATGTTTCATTGATTATCCTGCCTTTCTTAAAGATAAAGCGGCAACCGAGTTGGTCGCCGCTTTTGATATATGTTTTTCTGTGATTAAACCGCTGTATCCCATTCAACGATGAATACAACGCTTGCGATTGTCGCTTCTGTTGCTGCAACTGAAAGAGGAGTAACGATTGCATCGTAATCTACTGCAACGCTGTTGTTTGCTGTGTCACCGACACCGGTCATATAGCAGCCTTCAACGGGAGCAGAAATGAGAGTCTGTGTGTTTACATCTGACTTATCTGTTGCAACCTGAGCGCCGTTGCCGATTGTCATTGCAAAGCCGAGCTGATCGCTGTCAACCTTTTCTGAAGCAAGTGTTTCCTTTGCACCGAATGCTGTGAGTGTCCAGCCGTTTTCGCCGTTGATTGTAGCAGTCTTAACTCTTACTGCACCGAATGAATTGTTTGTGATTTTGCAGTTGTCAGCGGTAGTAACTGTACCGTCTGTGCCGACAGCCATAGGAAGGGCGGTGGGAACTGTTACGGAAAGAGCTGTTGCTGCGGGGTCGCCGCCGAGTGTACCGTCATCGGTTGAAGAAAGGTAAACGGGAGTTGAGCCGTTACCGCCGTTGGAAGTGATTTCGGCTGCGAATGAGGGAATTGCCATACAGAATGCCATTGAGAGTGCAAGACCTACTGCGAGGATTTTGGTGAATGACTTTTTCATAGTAAAATTTCTCCTTTTTGTTTTAAAAATATTGTTTTGTTTTTATTTGTGTTTGGTTCATTAGTTAAGAACCGTGATTTCGATTTCTGCACCTGCACAACCGAGTGAAGCACCCGTTTCGGGGTCAACATTGTGGAACATTGCGGTGCATTCATAAGTACCTGCGGGAAGTACAACATCGAGCTTTGCTTTTTCGATTTTGCTTCCTACGGCGATTCCGTCAGATTCATAAACAACTTCGCCCGTATCGTTTCGGGTGATAATAACTATCTGCGGATAATTGTTGATTGTTTCATTGACTATCATAAGATTGCCTTCGGCAGAGCCGTTTTCAAACTTCGGTGCGGTGTTCATTGATATGTTTATCATACCTGCCTGCACCTTTTCGTTAAGACCTTCTTTGATTTTCTCGATGTCAGCTTCATCCCAACCGCCGCTTACGGCTTCGCTGTCATAGACAAGACCTCTGTCAGCGGGATTTGTGGGATTATCGGAACAGCCTTTGAATGCGAGAAACACAATGCCGAGAAGAACGAGTACCGCAACAACAAGTCCGATAATTCTGCGTTTCTTCTCTTTTGAGCTGTCCGTTGTTTTTGCCTTTGAATTGGTTGAGTTTTTCATAAGAATAACCTCCGTGTGATTTTGTCATTGTCTTATCTGTGAAACCGTTAAGGCGGTATCACCAAGCGATAAATCTTGTTACCGTTCTTTTTCATTTGCTACTCCTTTCCATCAGCTTAAAAGAGGCTGATAACTCTTTCGGCTACGCCCATAACAACTTCAAGACCGAGCAGAAGGTAAAGACCGCCGACGGAAATAATACCGTGAATCATTAAATCACCCCCAATCTTTTAAGTTTTGCAGTTATATAACTATCCATTGTCATTGGTGCGTTGTATAACGCTGACAAGTAATAGGCTTTCGGATTATGTATTTCGGGTCTTGTTTCATCAACGACCTCGAACACATAGGAAATATGGTTTTCATCAATGGTGAGCAGTCTGTCAATTACATCGTTTCGAGGTACTTTGTTACCGTTGATAACAAAAAACGGTTTGGAAGAACAGAGCGTATCAGCCATAATTCTTATGACCTCTGTAAGTCTGTTTTCATCCCAACCGCTTTCAACAAGGATTTCAAAATCGAGTTTTTCTTTGAGTTTTTCTTCACAAGCTCTCCGACTTTCACTCAATCCATCAAGATTGATTGATGGATAATTAGTTGAATCCGTATTTTGTTTTTCTGTATTTATTATTTCTTTATTTATTTGCGTTGGATTTACCTGCGTAGGTTTTACCTGTGTTGGATTATCCAATATTGGGTTTTCCAATATAGGTTTTTCCCCGATAGGTTGAGGTTCTTCGTAGATAAAAAATTCTGCTCCTTTCAGATGACCTTTTTCGTTTCGCTGACGTGTTCTGACAAGATAACCGTATTTTTCAAGTTCTTGCAGTTGTGAGCGAATCCCGTCAATACCGTCTTTGCATATAACGGAAAGACCTTCTATTGTGTAATTCCAATCAGGCGGTAAGGAAAGCATCGTTGCGAGCAATCCTCTTGTTTTGTTGGATAAATTCATATCCCGTAAGTGATAATTTGACATAACCGTATAATTGCTGTTTTTAATTACCTTGATAACAGCCATTGTGCTATCCTCCATTTCCGAACTGTAAAAAACCAACGCCGAACCGTTTAATCAGTTTGGCGTTTATAATCAGCTTAAAAGCCGTATCGTCTATTATTTCGGGGTTTGCTAAATCACTTTCCGAAATGTATTCCTGCCCGGTGTATATTTCTTTTGCTGCCATAAGCACGGCATAGAGTTGAGGGGATATATCCCGTAACCTCATTCTTTTGAAATCAATTCCGTATTTGCTGAAACACCACCAAGAGCGATTTACCAACTCTTGATTTGCAATCATCAAGTACATTGCCGCATAAAAACTGTTTGTGTTTCGTTCCAAATGGAATCCGAGGTTATAGTCTGCTTCATACATATTCATTGAGTGCTTTTGGTTCAGCCATATAAGGCTTTGAGGTTCAGAGGTCAAAACCATATTACAAACCCTTAAATTCAGTCTTTCGTTTTCAAAAGTAAGACCTTTTACTACAGCTTCAGCGTAACTGGATATCTGTTCTTCCTTGGTGTTTAATATTAATTTTTGTGACCTCACCTCCATAAATGTTAATGGTGTTTGTATCATTGTTTCCTCCTGTTTTTGGGTACAAAAAAGCCGAACTTGAAATCAATCAAATTCGGCTTTAGCTTCTGTTGTGTTGTTTTTGTTTTTGGATTTGCAACCAACGGTCAAGCAGTTTAATTACAATTCCTTCAATCTTTTCTTGCGAAAATGAACGGGGAAAGTATCTTTTCAGTAAGTCCTCCGAAAGTACGACATTACGGTTTATGGGTTTCTTCTGTTCCATCATAATTTCAAGCATCGTATCTTCATTGAGTTTACCTTCCTGACTCAACTTTTTCATTCTCTGTGCCTGCGAGAGTGACGGCGTAGCTTGTTCACTATCAATAGTATCCACAAGCAACTTTTGCTCTTCGGGTTTAAGATATGAGATTTCACAAGCGGGGGTTATGCCCATTTTCTTCTCGTCAACCATATTCTGAAGCGGCTCGTTTAATTCGGTAAGACGCACATATCTTTGAATCTGACGTGAGCCAACATCTGAATTTTCCGCAACTATATCTCTTGCTTTTAACTTGTGGACATTTTGTCCACAAGTTGATTCATCGGTAATTGTGTGATGTAAATCCGTTCTCGAACCTTGCCGTTTAATCGCTTCAAGTTTCATTTTGTATGCTCTTGCTTTCTCCATTGGAGAAATAGATTCTCTTTGTAAGTTGCTGTCAACCATCATTATCGTTGCAGCATCTCTGTCAACACTTCTGACTATTGCAGGTATGCTGTCTATGCCCGCAAGCTCACAAGCTCGCATTCTTCTGTGACCACTTATCATTTCATATCCACCTTCCTCACGGGGTCGAACAATTACGGGGGATAACACTCCGTATTCCTTCACACTTTCAAGTGTTTCTCTCATATACTCATCATCCTTCACCTCAAACGGGTGGTTTGGAAATGGGTGAATATCTTTTAAATGAATATGCTTTACAACTTCGTTTGCATCTGACATTGGATTCCTCCTTTTTCTTAATTTTGGATATAAAAAATCGCAACCATAAAAACGGCTACGAATGTTATGTTAAATTGCACAATTAGTTCGACATCTTTTTGTTCGTTTCTACAAAATTTTATTTTTTTGAAAATTTTTGCGTAACAAATCGCAATTTTCGTCATATATATATGTAAATATTTTTATTTACGATATTAATAAAAAGGAAGGCTATTTTTATGAAAAATGACATTCGCTGGATACACTTATCTGATTTGCATTTTGGCTCCCCCAAAAACATATGGTTAGACACTACCATACAAGATAGACTTATAGAAAAAATAAGTAATATGGGTAGAATTGATTTTATAATTATTAGTGGAGATATAATACATCAAGGTCAATATAACAATGCTGTTCTGAAAGAAAAAGCATTAAATTTTATTCAAAAATTAAAAGGTATATCAAATGAAATAGTATTTTCTGCTGGTAATCATGATTATTCGCGCGATGAGTGTAGATTCGACATTTTAGCAAAATGGCAAAAGGAACCCAATAAAAATTTAAAAGAGAATGAATACAATGATAAACTTGCATCAAGTTTTAATTGTTTCGTCGATTTTTGTAAAACAGCAACCCATACTGAACATCCTATAAAAATTGGTTCCTATATTTATGAATTAGAAGATATAAATGTTATAATACTTAACACTAGTATTTTTTCTGGACAACCGGTTCAAGAAGATAGTGGTAATTTTTCTAAAGATGAAAACGGAAACATTATGGTAAACGATTACCAAAAATTGTGGATGTGTAAATCAGAATTACCAGATTATTCAAAAATAAGAAAACATTTACCAACCATTGTCGCAGGACATCATCCTTTTCAAATGTTTTCAGATGATTCACAAAAAGATTTGAAACTTTTTATGGATAACATATCTGCTACATATTATTTTTGTGGTCATATTCATGATAATTGCAGAAGTAATTTTAGTAAAATAAAACAACTTGCCGGAGCAGGACTTTTTACTGGAAAAAATGTACCTAGCTTTTCTTTAAACATAATGCAAAAAAAATCAAATTCAAATATATATACCCATGTTTATGTTTATGATAACGAAGGAGATTGGGATGAAATAAATAAACCTATGAAAAAAAACGAAGAAGATTGGAATGAGGTAAATAAATCTATGGAAAAAAACATCGTATCTTCTAATTCAACTGGCATAGAACAAGAAAAGCTTTTTCACTTAACCAAAAATGATATTAGCGAAGGTGCTGTTAGAATGCCTTGTAATGAGGGAATGTTCAATTTGTATATTTCGTCTCCTAAATTCACTGACATAATAACTCCTCATTCTCACGAAAAAGTAGATGAAGTTGCTTTCGTAACACAAGGTTCACTTTTTGCGTATTTGAATGAAGAAGTGTTATTACTGAATAAGAATGATGCCATAATAATGCCTAAGAACGCACTGCATGCATTTATATGTAAAGAACAACCTTGCGAATTTATTACAATCGGAATGGAAACAACTGAAAAAACAAGTTATGAATCGGATTGGAAGCAAGATATCGAAACATTAAATGAATTAAACTCAAAACTTATTAAAGACATCGAAGTAACAAAAATCACCCCCCAAATATGTGAATATTTCAAAGCAAGTATAATGGAGGTTAGATTACAAGCAATTAAAATCATTAATGATTATTTAAATTCAAAACACGATGATGAAAATATTCAAAATGTGAAATCTACAATTCAACTTTTGGTTTCACAACTTTTGGATTCAAATAATATCCAAGATAAATTGATAGGTTTAAATATTGCATATGAGTTTTCAACAACAGTCTCAAAAGAAAAAATATCACAAATCTTGATTTTTGAAGATTGTTTTTTGTTGCCGTGGAATTGTATGTATTATATATTGAAAGTTAATCCTTATAATATTAATTTTAGAAGCTTATATAATAAAAATAAATCAAAAGAGTATGATATATCGATCAAAAATTCTAGTAAATATAATAGGTTAGCTTTACTGGCAATTTTAGAATTAATATATAATCATAAAGATGATTTGATAGTTGAAACATCTAAACTATTCCTAAATTGTAATGACTGTACTATTCCATTTAATCATATATTGATATACTTTTTTACTTGGTATATATGTAATTCTCCTCAAAAAGGAGAAATAAATTATAATCTGCTTAAAGGTAATTATTTGAACGACCAAATACCTGAGGAAGATAAAATAATAAGGGTTTTGCTTGATAGACAGAACCCTAGCAAGATTTTTTCGACTTTAATAAAACTCGATAATTTGAAGTCACTAACTTGTGTAATTATTGGATATTTAACATGTTTTAAAGAACCACAAAATAGCGAAACAATTGATCACAAAAACATTAGAGACAATATTAAGAAGTATTTAAGAATTATTGTTTCTGAAAAATGCAATTTAAACTGTGCGTATTGTCACCATGAGGGAAGATCAAAATTCCTTATAGGCAATTCAATTAGTGATAATCCGGATTTCAATTTAAAGCGTTTGCTCGAAGAAGCACATAATAATAAGTTTAAGAAAATAAAAATTAGCGGAGGTGAACCACTTCTTTATCCTGAGATTTTAAACATATGCAATGAGTTCCAATCAAGATTTGATGATATCGGATTTACTACAAACGGAACAAAAATTTGTGCACTAAAAGATGATTTTGATAAAATAAAAGGAAGCAAGCTAAATTTTAATGTTACTTTGAATAGTGTTGATCAGGAACACTATGCACATATAACAGGTCAAGATTTATTGCAAGATGTATTGATGGGAATTGACTATTTGGTGAAAAACAAATTTAAAGTAAAGTTAAATTCAGTTATCACAAGTTATAATTTTGACGAGATAGAGAATTTAATTGCATATGCTGCACGTAAAAATGTAGATATAAAACTTTTGGATCTTTTTACTTTAGATAGTCCTCATGATGATTTTCAACGTGTTTCGATAGTTGAGATAAAAAACAAAATAATGACCCTTTACGATAAAGAAGATAAAGATTTTTACATAGAGAAAGATTATCTATGTGTCAAAGTTATGGGTATCAGGGTTCAAATTCCTCAAAGAGTATATTGCTATGATTGTCAATATAATTGTGATATGTATCCATGTGCTGAAGGATTATTTGGTATTAGAGTGTATGAAGATTACTCTTGTGCAAGATGCTTTAAAGGAGACATAAAAAAAGGAGATATAGACATGTTTAATGATAATATTGAAGAAATTAGACAATCGTTGGATTCTGTATGCTTTTCGTACTAAATCCAAAAAAGCAGAGTTAAAATCTATAAAATGATTAATGGGGTTCAGTTTTAAATTAGCTTTATTATAGTTAAAAGAAATTGACTCCTATCTTTGCTTTATATTTGATTCAAGAGATAAGGATTTTTGCGTGCATACTAAGGAAAGCCAACAGTATACTTAATGGTTTCTTCTGTTTCATCATCCAGCTCTCAAAATAAAGTTCAAAGAAAGAATATATACTTTTTAAACACACTGTATGACATTGGGATTACTCCTTAAATTTAAATTAGATATTAACATAGTAACTTTGAGTTAATAAACAAACGCAACTTTTATTTTTTCACTTAATTTTTACATTGATGTTGGCTGCAAGCCTTGATATATAAGGGTTTTGCTATGCCCCTTATAAGTACCCGTACCAGAAAAACAAGCCAACCATTCGGTTGGCTTGTTTTTTATTTTACAAAACTTGAAGAACGAGCGGTACAGAGAAACTTTTTATTTTAATATAATCAATTGATTTCTCCGTGCCGATATGATAAACTGTCTTTGTAAAGTTTTAGTGTTTCGACATAAGAATACTAAAATCATTTTATAAATTATGGAGTGTTGATAATGAAAAAAACTACTGTTTTGGTTTCAATTGCGCTTTGCCTGGTAATTCTTATTTCGGCAATACCCATCAATGCTTTCGCCGCCGCCATTTATGGCATCGGCTTAACGTTTGATACCGATATTCACGGAACGGCTCTTGAAGATTACAGAGAATTTATAACAATCGACTACGGAGAAGTCAGTTTTTATTCAAAGAACAACACTTTGCCCGTAACGGCAAAACCTCTTGACGGTTCTGCTTTCACCGGTACGTTTGAAGGCGGTAAGACATATGAGGTGACCATTACTTTTGCTCCTAAAACTACAAGTTATTATTTTATGTCATCATTACCTAACGGAATCAGTTTTAACAACGAATCAGTTACTTATAAAAGTCACACCATAACACTCAATCAATTCGGAACAGACTATGTTACAGTTGTTGCTGACGTTACGGTTGATGAACAAACTGTATTCGAAAAAATATCTGATTTTTTTGCATCATTTTTTGACAGCATCAAAGAATTTTTCAGCGAATTATTCAGCTTTTAAAACAAATAAGTAAACTCAACGAAAAACCGTTCCATGGAAGGAGCGGTTTTTTATTACGCACGTAATCATAAAGATAAGTTGAATTTGCAAATCAATTATGATAAAATACGATTAATATATTTCTGAACACTTCGTACTTATACGTTAAATTTTTAATCGCAATTTTATCAGGAGGTAATTATGAGGATTATCCAAACTATTATTTCTTATCTCGCAATAGCCGCAGCTTTTATATCCTCAATTTTTTCATGGGGTGATTCGCCAATGATACCGTTCACAAACAATTATAAAATACCCGAGAGCATTCCACAATACAGTGTGATTTCCACCGAAGAGAAAACTGATTGGAAAGCCAGTTGGATTTGGGATAAAGATAACATAACCAAGAAAAACGTCTGGATGTGCTTGAGCAAAAAGGTCAATCTTGATAAAATACCCGAAGAGCTTATTGCCGATATCTCAGCCGATTCCAAATACTGGCTTTACGTTAACGGAGAAAACATTGTTTTTGAGGGGAGCGTAAAGCGCGGTCCGAATAAAAACAGCTGTTATTATGACAGCGTGGATATCGCACCCTATCTCAAAGAGGGAGAAAACTCTATTTGCGCTCTTGTATGGTACTGGGATAACGAAACCAGCTATTCCTATTGCAGCAGCGGTCAGGGCGGTTTTATTTTTGAAGCAATCGGCGAAAACATCAGCATAGTTACCGATAAAAGCTGGAAGGCAAAAAGAAACAGTGCTTACGTTGACAGTCCTCTTTATCCGCCTAACTACAGACTTCCCGAATACAGTGTTTATTATGATGCAAGAAAAGAAATCGGCGACTGGATAAATGCCGATTATGATACTTCATCTTGGGAAAACGCAACCGAATATGCCCTTGGCGGTGAAGGTGTTTACGGCAAAACATATCCGAGAGGAATCCCCTTTTTAAAGGATTACGGTCTTAAAGATTACGAGAATTCAAAGGATTACGAAAACCATACCGTAAGAAAATTCAAAGGCGAAAAAATAACGGTAGACGTTCCTTACAACGCTCAGCTTACCCCCTACTTAAAAATCAAAGCACCCGCAGGAAAAAAGATTCGCATAACAACTGAAAACACTTTGATAGGCGCAGTTTCAACTACATATATTACTAAGGAAGGCGAACAGGAATTCGAATCCTTGGGATGGTTTAACGGTGAACATATAACTTATGATATTCCGAAAGGCGTTACGGTTATTTCTTTGAAGTACCGTGAAACGGGATATGACAGCTCATTCAGCGGAGATTTCAAGTGCGATGATGAATTTCTGAATTCACTGTGGCAAAAATCCCTGCGCACGCTCTACGTTACAATGCGCGACAATTTTATGGACTGTCCCGACAGAGAAAGAGCTCAGTGGTGGGGCGACGTCACAAACGAAATGATTATGACGATGTACTCCATGGACAGCAACTCTTATCTGCTGTATCAGAAGGGCGTAGAGGCAATGCTTTCTCACGTTGAAGACACAAACGTGCTTCAGACCGTTGTGCCCATAAGCGGAGATTATTTTGAGCTTCCCGTTCAGCAGCTTGCGGGAATTGTCGGCTTCCTCACCTACTATGAATACACAGGCGACAAAGCTTTTGTTGAAAAAGTGTATGACGCCTCACTTAACTACCTTAAGCTTTGGGAAATCGGTGAAAACAATCTTGTTGTTCACCGCGGCGGCTCATGGGATTGGGCTGACTGGGGCGACAAGGCTGATATGACAGCTATTGAGAACGCCTGGATTTACCACGCTCTTTCCGCTACAGAGAAAATGGCGCTGATTCTGGGTAAACACGATGATATCCCGTTCATTACAGAAAGAAAAGCGACAATATACAAAGGCTATCAGGCTCTCTGGACTAAAGACGGTTTCAAGAGTAAAGACGCAAATAAGCCTGACGACAGAGCCAACGCTCTTGCCGTTTTGTCGGGACTTGCAGAAAAAGAGCAGTACGGTATTATTACAAACGTACTCAAAACCACTAAAAATTCAAGTCCGTATATGGAATACTACGTTCTTGAAGCTCTTTGCAAAATGGGAGAATATGAAGCCGCAAGAGACAGAATCAAAGAAAGATACGAGGGTATGATGTGTGAAGATTACTCTACTCTCTGGGAATTCTGGGACTCCTGGCGAGGCACTATGAATCACGCCTGGAGCGGCGGACCTCTTGTTATAATGAGCAAGCATTTTGCGGGTATCACTCCCCTTGAAGCAGGCTACGAAAAGGTCAAAATCGAACCTCAATACAATCTGTCCGACAGTATGAACTGCACAGTTCCGAGCGTTAAAGGCTTAATCACTCTTGACTATGAAAAGAGTTCCGACGGTTATGCCGTCAACCTTAACCTCCCGCAAGACACGAAAGCTGTTTTACACGTGCCGGCCAATGCGATTGTAAAAATCAACTCAGAGGTATATTACCAAAACGGCGAATATGTAAACAGCGGTAACACCGTTAACGTAGAGATTGTCGAAACGGTGCTCATTGACGGATAAGATCAAAAGCAGAAGCTGCAAACCCCGTACTGCCCGTCTCTTCGCCTCAATACGCAGGCTGCGACTACACACAGGAGCTGATAATCTGCTTGGCATCGGCGTAATTACAGAAGAAGAATTTGCAATAAAAAAACAGTTTTTAAATATATAATAAAAAATCTAAAGGAAGTCAGCTATGAAAATTGCAGTTATTAACGGCAGCCCAAAAGGCAAATACAGCATCACCCTTCAGACAGTTCTTTATCTCGAAAAGAAATTCCCTATGCACGAGTTTTGCGTGTTGCACGCAGGGCAGAAAATAAAATCTCTTGAAAAAGATTTTTCAAAAGCAAAGGAGTTGCTCGAATCCTCTGACGCAGTTCTTTTTTCATATCCCGTTTATACCTTCTTTGCACCCTCACAGCTTCACCGCTTTATTGAACTTGCAAAGAAAAATAACGTTAACGTTAAAGATAAATATGCAACTCAGGTTTCCACTTCAAAGCATTTTTACGATATAACCGCTCACAAATATGTTGAAGAAAATGCTCTTGACCTCGGTATGCGTTATATCCGCGGACTTTCGGCCGATATGGAAGATTTGCTCGCGGAAAAAGGCAGAGAGGATGCCGAAAAGTTCTTTGAACGCTTTCTCTGGTCTGTTAGCGAAGAAATTTACACCTCCCCCGTTTTAAAGAAAAGCGAATATAATCAGGTCCCCGCAACTCCCGCCCCTCTGGCCGGGAATCAGAAAACGGATAAGGATATAATTATTCTTACGGACGAAACCAATCCCGACTCAAGCTTGAGCGCGATGATCGATCGATTCCGAAATAAATTCAGCTATCAGACAAGAATTGTCAATATATCGGAATATCCTCTTGCGGGCGGTTGCCTCGGATGTTTCCGCTGTGCGGTAAGCGAAAAATGTGTTTACAAGGATGGCTTTGATACCTTCCTTCGCGAAAACATTCAGAAAGCCGACGCCATTGTTTATGCTTTTACGGTTTCAGACCATTCAATGGGCTCACGTTTTAAGATGTATGACGACAGAAACTTCTGCAACGGACACAGAACGGTAACTGTCGGTATGCCTGTAGGATATCTTGTTTCCGGCAATTATTCGGAAGAAAACAATCTGCGTTCCGTTATTGAGGCACGCAGTGAAACAGGCGGTAACTTCCTCTCGGGCGTTGCAACCGATGAACGTAACACAGATGAGCAGATTGATACTCTTGCCAAAACACTTGCTTTTGCTCTTGAAACAAAACACACCGCTCCGCAGAATTTCTGGGGTGTCGGCGGAATGAAGATTTTCCGTGACCTCATTTATCAGATGAGAGGTATGATGCGTGCCGACCACAAATTCTATAAAAAGCAAGGCATATATGACTTTCCGCAGAAGAACAAAGGAAAATCAATGCTTATGTATGCTGTAGGCGCAATGCTTTCAAGCGAAAAAATCCTTTCGAAAATGGGCAACAGAATGAACGAAGGTATGCTGATGCCCTATGAACAGATACTCAAAAAGTTGGATAAAGAATAATTCAAAAGAGCTGACCGTTTCATAAACAGTCAGCTCTTTTTTTACTTTTTAAATCCGCCGTTAACGGTTATTGTGTTTTCCATAACAACCGAAGTTGTTTTAACGGTTTTACCAAAAGCCTTGTAGTTATTCATACGGATTTCAACCGTATACTTCCACGTACCGTTAACAATCTTGCCGTTTTCATCTATCACAACTTTAACAACGGGATTAGTATAATGAATTTTTGTATCCTTTTCCGATATTTCAAGAGGAAGCCCGAGGTCGTCAAGCTGTTTCGTAACAACGCTGATATCTCCCACAGCCGTGATTGCGTGACCGACGCTTCCGCTCATAGCATCTTCGTTTGCCCCCGCAGTCTGCTTTTTCATAACCATTTCAACAACAACGTTTTTGCCGCTTTTGTACGCCCTGGCAGAGGCTACGTCCGATTCGGTAAGATTTGCATAGCCGCCTGTAATACCGTTGCTCTCTTTGGAGTTGTTTGCAAGAAGCTTTGACATTATCGGGGTTATAAACTTAAAAACGTTTTCATATTCACCATTGTTTACCGAAACGTCTTTAAGTTCAATGATTTGCTCGGATTTAACCGACGAATGGGATTTTGCCGCCGCATTTTTATAGGCTCCGATTATCTGTGCCACTGTCCATTCTGCAGGGTTATCCTCACCCGACAGAGTTGATTCAACGGAAGCAACAACCTCAGTCGGATTATCAGTAACAATTTCGCCCTGTCCGTTTGTAAGACTAATCTGCGAAGCAACGGTTTCCTCTTCTGCACCGTTTTTATTGCACGATGCAAAAGCTGAAATCATAATTAAGGAAAGAATTATTGCAACAATTTTTTTACTGTTCATATAGCACCGTTAAATTTCAGGGATTTCTATCGGCATACCGCCCTGCACTGCAGATTCGTGTGCAAGAATGCCGGGCAACGACATATGAATTGCAAAGTCAACGTCAAGAGCGGGCTTTTTGCCTTCAACCAGACAGTTGATGAAATCCTTGACCATCTTTGCGTCAGCACCGCCGTGGCCGCTTGAATCCTCTCCCTCATAACAGGTTGTAACGGGAATATCAATCTTGGAGTTTGCGCTGAAAGTTCCGGGCACGCTGTAAAGGCTTGCAAGAGAATGAGCGTTGTCAACAACCTTTGTGCGGTCTGTTTCAATTGTTCCTCTTGTTCCGCAGATGCGGTAATTGTGGTCATAGCTTGTGTATGCGCCGAAGCTTACGAGAAGTCTGATAACCGCACCCTTTGCCGTTTTGAAAAGAGCAACGCCCGTTTCCTTGCGTTCAGGAGTATAGGGGTCGTAGTTTATATCTGCTTCCATACAGGTTACGCTTACGCAGTGATCATTCATAACGTAAAGCAGAGGGCCGAGTTCGTGTGTGAGGTATCTGATAGCGGGCTGGTAAGTTCTCCAGTGACCTTCGGGATAATAATCGGGAGCAAATTCGTTGGGGTCAAGAGCGTGAAGATACTCTGCTTCAGCATAGGCGATTTCACCGAAAAGACCGTCCTCGTGCATTTTCTTCCAGGTTTCAATGAAAGCCCAGTAGCAACAGTTTTCCGCCGCCATATAAGTAAGCTCGGGATGTGCAAGACAGGCCGCTTTGAGTTCTCTTGCCTCTTCAACAGAATTCACCGAAGGGATTTCGCAAAGAACATGCTTACCCGCTTCGAAAGCCTTGATAACAATCGGCACGTGATAAACCGCTTCAGTAGCAACAATAACGGCATCAATATCCGATTTAAGGAATTCGTCATAGTCGCTGAATCTGAGAAGATCGGGATCTTTCACAGCCTCGGCAAGCTCTTCGTAGCCCGATTTAAGAATTGCGGGATTATGGTCGCAAACCGAAACAAGCTTTGCGTTTTTAAGACCTGCAAGGCATCTTGCAACTGCTGTGCCTCTTCCGAGACCTACTACGCCGCATCTTATGATTTTATCACTCATTGTTTATCTCTCCGTTTATATATTTTATTGATTGATATTATATATCACATTTTACGTTTTGTCATCAGTTAAATCAAAAATATTTGGGTTTCGCCAAGTTTCGGCTTTTATTTTTCAAATATTGAAAATGAAATTGTAATATGATATAATAAATTTACAAATAAACAAAAACAAACCTTGAAAGGAGTTTTTTAATATGGGACTTATTAAAGCAGGTGTAGGAGCACTCGGCGGAGTACTCGCAGACCAGTGGAAGGAATTTTTCTACTGCGATTCACTTGAAAACGACGTGCTGATGGTCAAAGGCTCAAAGAGAGTCGGCGGCAGAAGCTCAAACACAAAGGGCAGTGATAATATCATTTCAAACGGCTCGGGAATTGCCGTTGCCGACGGTCAGTGTATGATCATCGTTGAGCAGGGCAAGGTTGTTGAAGTTTGTGCAGAGCCCGGCGAATTCACCTATGATTCATCAACAGAACCTTCAATCTTTGCCGGTAAATTCGGCGAAAGCCTCAAAAACACTTTCAAAGCAATCGGCAAAAGATTTACATACGGCGGCGATACAGGTAAAGACCAGAGAGTTTATTATTTCAACACAAAAGAAATTCTCGATAACAAATTCGGTACACCCAATCCCTTTATGTTTGAGGTAGCCAACAAAAGACTTGGTCTGTACCGTTCAGTTCAGGTAAGATGCAACGGTATCTATTCCTACAGAATCACAGACCCTCTTCTTTTCTACACAAAGATTGCAGGTAACGTAGACGATGAATACAGAAGAGAAGAAATCGACAATCAGCTCAAAACAGAGTTCATTTCAGCTCTTCAGCCTGCATTTGCAATGCTTACAGAGCTTGAACTCCGCCCCGCACAGATTCCTGCACACACAACAGAGCTTAAGGATGCGCTCAACAAGGCACTTGCCGTTGAATGGACACAGCGCAGAGGTATTTCGGTTGAATCAATCGCACTTAATCCGATTACTCTTACTCCCGAAGATATGCAGAAGATTAATCAGATGGAAGATGCCGCAACAATGGGCTCAAATCCCTTTATGATGGCAGGCAGAATGGCAGTTGCTCAGGCAAACGCTATGGAAGCTGCAGCCAACAACTCTGCAGGCGCAATGACAGGCTTTATGGGTATGGGTATGGCAATGAATGCAGGCGGCAACTTCAATCCTGCGGCAATGTATCAGGCAGGTGTTCAGCAGCAACAGCAGATGGCGGCACAGCAGCAGTCAGCTCCCACAGCACCCGCAAACGGCTGGAAATGTGCTTGCGGAGCAACGGTAAGCGGTAAATTCTGCACAGAATGCGGCGCACCCAAACCCTCTGACGAAGGCTGGACCTGTGCTTGCGGTGCAGTAAACAAAGGCAAGTTCTGTCCCGAGTGCGGAGCGAAGAAACCCGCAGACGCACCTCTTTATCAGTGCGACAAATGCGGCTGGAAACCCGAAGACCCCAAGAATCCTCCCAAGTTCTGCCCTGAATGCGGTGACAGATTCGACGAAAACGACGCTAAATAAATTACGCACAAGGAGTTGATTCTATGTCAACTTTAACTGAACAGAAATGCCCGTGCTGCGGCGGTGCAATTGAATTTGACGTATCGTCACAGAATCTGAAATGTCCATACTGCGACACGGAATTTGACATTGCGGCATTAAAACAGGCCGAGGAAAATAATTCCGTCGCAACGGCTGAAGATTCAATCAGTTGGAATTCACAGTCCGCCGACTGGTCGGAAGGCGAAACAAACGGTATTAACGTTTATATATGTAATTCCTGCGGCGGCGAAATAATCGCCGACAGCACAACAGGTGCAACAAGCTGTCCCTATTGCGGCAATCAGGTTGTTATGAAAGGTCAGTTTGCGGGTGCACTCCGCCCCGACCTTGTTATTCCTTTTAAGTTCGACAAAAAAGCCGCAAAGGAAGCACTTAAAAAACATATTTCATCAAAGAAATTTGTTCCCAAGGCTTTTACAGACGATAACCGTCTTGAAGAAATTAAGGGCGTTTACGTTCCCCACTGGCTTTTCTCGGGCGATGCCGTCGCAAATATGAATTTCAAAGGTACAAGAACCCGTAGATGGTCAGACAGCAAAAACATCTATACGCAGATTTCGTACTATAACATATTCAGAAGCGGCTCTCTCGGATTTGACAACATTCCCGTTGACGGCTCAACAAAAATGCCCGACGACCTTATGGAATCCATCGAGCCGTTTGACCTGAGTCAGGCGGTTGATTTCAACACGGCATATCTTGCGGGCTACCTTGCAGATAAATATGACGTTGAGGTTGAAAACTGCTATGACAGAGCTAACGAAAGAGCAAAAAGAAGCACAAGTGACGCATTCCGCTCCACAATTCACGGCTATGACGGCGTTATGCTTCAGAATATGAGTATGAACGTTGCAAACGGCAGTTACAAATATGCTCTATACCCCGTCTGGCTTCTCAAATCAAAGTGGAATGGCAAGGATTATACCTTTGCCATGAACGGTCAGACAGGCAAAATGACAGGCAACATTCCCACCGATAACAAAGCCGTTCTTGTTGCTTCGGGCATAGTCGGTGCGGCAATCGGTGCAGTTATGTTCGGCATCTATTGCCTTACAACTTTGCTTTAAGGGGGTGCGGTGAAATGAAGAAAAAGCTGTTTGCATTTATATTTGCAATCATCATCTGTTTTTCGTCATTCGCAAGCGCCTGTGCACTTGAAGACCTCTATTCCGATGCACCTGCAGTGCTTGACTATGCATCGGTGCTGAATTTTGACGAAGAAGGTCTGCTTGAAGACAAACTTTTAAAGCTTTGCGATGAATACAACATTGATTTTGCCGTTGCTACAGTAACACAAGAATACCTTGGCTGGACGGATATTACCGATTATGCAGACACGGTTTATGAAGAGTATTTTTCTTTGAGCTACGCCGACGGTGCGGTTATTCTGGTTTATCTTCACGCAGGTGAAGGTGAAAGAGAAATCTGCATTGTCCGTTACGGCGAAGCTGAGAGTAAGTTTACCGACAGTAAAACAAGCGATATAATCGATGCCGTTCAGACGGAAATCATTTACGGAAACTACCTTGATGCTTTCGAGGTGTTTGCCGAAAAGAGCGAAGCTGTTCTTAATCCAACAATTTCCTGGATATATCTCCCCGTATGCCTTTTAATCGGTTTTGTTATTGCTTTTATTATTATGAAAATAATTGCTTCTGCCAATAAATCGGTAAGAAGCAAGGTTAACGCAACCGAATACGTAAGAGCGGGCAGTCTTAACATTATCAACGGCTCTGAGATTTATCTTTACTCGCATACAAACGTAACACCCAAAGCAAGCTCCAACAATAACTCCTCCTCAAGAACTTCCGGAGGCGGAAGAGCAACAAGAAGCGGAAAATTTTAAAATAAAAGCCAAAAAGCTGACCGAGAGCGTATTGCTCAAAGTCAGCTTTTTTTACATTTTAATTATTTCTTCTGCAGTGGGCATTGATGCGTCAGCACCCATACGGCTTACGGCTATACTCCCCGCTCTGTTTCCCATATCGCAGGCGGCATAAATATCACCGCTTCGTTTATATTCGAGAGCCATTGCCGCCGTAAAGCAATCCCCCGCCGCAGTTGTGTCAACAACCTTGCTCGGATATGCGGGCATAGTTTTAAGCTCTTTGCCGTCCCAGACGGAGCAACCTCTTTCTCCGAGCTTGAGAACAACGAACTTTGCATTGCTTCTTTCCGCAAGAATTTCCGATGCTTCAAGAATTGTTTCTTCGCTGTCGGGCATTATGCCTGTGAGCGCCTTTGTTTCGCTCTCATTTGGCGAAATCACCGTAACACCCTGCATTTTTTCAAGAGCAAAATTCTTGGCGGGTCCGCAATCTATAACCGTTGTTATACCCTTTTCAACGGCTGTATTTACACTTTTAACCACAACGTCTTCGCTTGTTTCAAACTGAACAAGCAAAAGGTCGAGCGAATCATCAATACAGGCAGACGCTTCTTCGGGGTTAATTTCGGCGTTTGCGCCCTCATAAACAACAATTCTGTTTCTGCCCTCTCCGTCAAGGATTATTGCCGCAAGACCCGTCTGCGAGCCGTCGGTTGCAACACCCGAAACGTCGATACCGTTCTTTTTAAGGTTTTCAATCAGCTTTTCTCCGTTGGAATCGCCGCCGACCTTACCTATCATTTTTGTTTTTGCGCCGAGCCTTGCAAGTGCCGTTGCCTGATTTGCTCCCTTACCGCCGTTTGCATAGCCGTAATCGGTGCCGACAACGTTTTCACCCGCATCGGGCACTTTTTCCATACTGAGAATCAAATCCGTATTAATGCTGCCTACAACAGCCGCTTTTATTTTTCCGTACATAAAAATCTCCTACAGAACTGCTCTGAATTCAGCCGCAGACTGCTTCATATCTTTGCCCTTGATAAACAGACTGCTTGTACCGAGAACAAAAATTTCCGCCCCGCACTTGCTGAGCTTTCTGCCGTTTTCGGGACTGATGTTACCGTCAACCTCAATGGGAATATTCTGACAGCCAAGCTTATCAAGAAGCTCTCTCGCCTGCTTTGTTTTTCTCTCTGCACCCTCAAAAATCTTCTGACCCGCAAATCCGGGACTTACCGTCATAATAAGCGCCATATCAATATAATCCGTAAGATATTCAAGAGCGTTAACGGGTGTCTGGGGATTAATGGCAAGACCCGCCTTACAGCCCTTTTCACGGATTTTTGCAAGTGTTCGCTGAACATGAACGTCAGCTTCATAATGAACGCAGACAATATCGTTCTCATCAAGATTCATTCTGTCAATAAAACGTGAAGGGTCGTTTACCATCATATGAACGTCAAGAGGCATATCGGTTATTGACTTGATTGCATTGACAAGGTCAAATCCGAGAGTGATATTCGGTACAAAACTGCCGTCCATAATATCAATATGCAGATAGTCTATGCCCGCTGTCTTAAGCTGAGCAACGGATTCGCCGAGTTTTGTCAAATCCGCACACATAACGGATGCCGATAAAAGTTTATTAGCCATAATTATGCCTCCAATCTTACTGATTATATCATACAGAGCAAATTATGGCAACTTATTTATATATAATGTTTTTATTGAATTTAATTCCAATATTATGTATAATGTAAATTGGAATATTATTTTGGGGTGATAAAAATGAAAATTGACAGACTCTGCGGTAAATCCGTTGAACTTCTCTCAAAAGGAATAATCGCATCTATGCCCAAAAGCTGCTTCACTACATCTTATGAAGCCGATAAATATATGCTTAAGGGCGACAAAGAGTTTTCCGATAAAGCGGGTGAATTCTTCACCTGCGGTTTTGCCAAAAGTATTCTCACTCCCGATGACGTAAAAACAAACACTTATTATATTGCGGGCTATGACTCAAACAACCCTGCAGAGGGTGTGCTTGACGATATGTTTGCAAGAGCGGTTTATATTGACGATAACACAGGCAGAGGCGGTGTTGTGCTTTGCAGCATTGATGCCGTCGGTATGAGCCGAAAGGATATAAACGATATACGCAAAGCGGTTATTGAAAGCGGCAGAATCCCCGCCCTCAAATCAATTAACGTTGCCGCAACCCACACCCATTCAGCCGTTGACACTCAGGGCTTATGGGGAGAAAAGCTTTTTAAATGCGGCAGAAACGAAGCTTTTATGAAAAAGCTTAAATCGAAAACAGCCGACGCAATCATTTCTGCTTATGAAAACCGCAAAAACGGCAGACTCTTCTTTGCAAAAACCGAAACGGAAGATATGCAGTTTGACTGCCGCACTCCCGAAGCCTACGACAGAAATCTTACGAGAATCCGCTTTGAAGCGTTTGATTCTTCAGAAATACATATTATCAATTTTGCTTCACACGCTGAGCTTCTCGGCAGCAAAACAAAGAATATCAGCGCTGACTTTCCCGCTTATATGATTAAGGAAATTGAGGAAAACAACAAAAACACCGATGCGGTTTTCTTTAACGGTGCAATCGGCGGTATGATTTCGGCAAGAGAAATCCGAAAGGTTTACAGAAACCAGATTGACTGCGAAGCCTACACCAAAGAATTCGGAAAGACTCTCGGCGAAATTGCAAACTCACTTGAAAACGAAACCGAAATTGAACCTCTTATTAACGTTAACTCCGTTCCGATTGAGATTGAGGCAACAAACTTTGTGCTTATTCTCGCAAGGCTTCTCGGTGTTCTGAATAACGATATTCTCCGCACCGATAACCGCACCAAGGCTTATATCAGTTCCGAAACAGGTTATCTTGAACTCGGCAAGAAAAAAATCGGAATTTTCCTTATCCCCGGCGAGCTTTTCCCCGAACTCTGGAACGGTGAATTTCTCACCTCGCAGGAGGCGGCAAACGCAAGAACCGCCGATTACAAAACCCTTAACAAAATGTGCAAATGCGAGCATCAGTTCGTTATGGGTCTTTGCAACGATGAGCTCGGATATATTATCCCCGATAACGATTTCTTCCTCAACGAAAAAACACCCTATATCGATTCGGGCAAGGACGTTTTCGGAAGAGGTCATTACGAAGAAACCAATTCAACAGGCATAAACACAGCAAGAACAATTCTCAGCGCAACCGAAAAGCTTATTCAGTCAGTCAAATAATTCGGGAGAGGATAAAAATGAAAAAAAATCTTAAATCGGTACTTTCTGTTTTTATGGCATTTGTTATGCTGTTTTCCGTTTCGGTAAGCGGTTTTGCCTCTGATAATTCAAAAATCATCACCGCAACAAACGCTGTTAACGCAATACTCAACACCGCTCTTTCCGCTTTGTGCGCATTCTTTCCCAAGGATTTTCCGACGGTTGAAGAATACTATGCAAACGAAAGCGAAAACTTCTTTGAAGGCACCGAAACCTTTCTTGACTCCCCCGCTGAAAACGCTCAGTGGAGCCTCGGTTTCGGCAAAGAAAGCATTGTTCCCGAAAACCTTGCAGACGGCTCAAAGGAATACTATACGGGCGGTTACTTTACGCAGAAGGTCAATTCCGTTTACGATGACCAGGGCACAAACGCTATTGCGCTTAACGACGGCTCGGGCAGAGGCACCGCAGTTTTCGCTTCAATTGACGGCATAGGCGTGAGCAACGGTGATATAAGGGCAATCAGAGCAGAGGCTATAAGAAAGCTCAGCGAAAAAGGTGTTGACGCAGATATATGCGCAATCAACATAAGCAGCACCCATTGTCACACCGTTATTGATACGCAGGGATTCGGTCTCACTCTTATTCCCAAGGTGTTTTTGAATATCCTCTCTGCACTTCCGTTCATTTCTCCCGTGAGAAGCATTGACAGTGAATTTCTTGATAAGATGATTGACGGCGCTTCCGATGCAATTGTTGAAGCATATATGAATCTTGAAAGCGGCAAGCTTTATTATTTTGAAACCGTGGGCATAGCAAAAAGTGAAGAATACGGCATTTATCTTGACGATGAATACGGATATCTGCGAAACAAAAGATACGGCACAGAGGGTTTTCAGAATACCATTGCCTGTTTCAAGTTTGTTCCCGATAATGAAACTTCTTCGGAAACGGTTTTTGCAAATCTCGGTGCTCATCCCACAACCATTGACAGAGCAACCAAGAAGCTTTCCGCCGATTTCCCTTATTATATTGAAGAAAAAATTAACGAAAGCGGCGCAAACTTTATGTTCATTCAGGGTGCGCAGTCGCCTGTTTCGGTAAGAAAAGACGCTGTTGCAACCAAAGAAGTAGTAGACGAAGTCAATTCTCAAATTGCTTCTGACCCTGGTGTTGCCGATTATTATGCGGCAAAAACTCTCGGCTATGAATTCGCAAGGCTCATCAATGAAGCAGAGGTTAATGCCGTTGAGGTTGATCCCATGCTCAACGTCAGGATGTCGGAATGCACCGTACCTCTTGATACGGGTCTGCTCCAGCTCGGTGCGGTTTCGGGTCTGCTCGGCTTCACAACCGTTAAAGATTCTGAAAGCAGCAGCGGATATTCGCTGATTTCAGAGGTTGGCTATATCGAAATCGGCAGCAACATCGTTATGCTTACAGTCCCCGGTGAACTTATTCCACAGCTTGTTTACGGTAACGTTGTGGGCGCTGACGAAGCCTATCTCGGCACCGATTGGGCACTTGAGCCTACAGCCGATATAATCGGAGAAAACAAAACCGTTCTTGTTATGGGCCTTTGCAATGATGCGATAGGATATATCATTCCCGACAACGACTTTGCTCCCTTTATTGCTGACTCTCTCTGGTCGCTTGAAATCGGTGATTGGCAGGTTGGCAAAGAGCTTTTCGGCGAGCCCAAAAGACACTATGAAGAAATGCTTTCTTCAGGCAGTAAAGCGGCTTCATCCGTTATGGGAGTGCTTAACGGAATTGTAAAAGAATTAATATAATTTTTCAGAACGGAGAATTACCGTGAAGTATTATCTCGGAATTGACGGGGGCGGCACAAGAACAACCGCCGCCGTTGCTGATGAAAAAGAAAATATAATAATCAAGGCAACAGGCAAAACAATCAATTTCTATGCCGTAGGTATGGAAACGGCACGAAAAAACCTTGCAGAGATTATTGAAGAAATCAAAGTGAAATCGGGTGTTTCCGATTTTGAATCAGCCTTTATCGGCTGCTCCGCACTTGACGCAGAGGCTGACGAAGAAACGCTCAACGCTCTTTGCGGCGGCATAATCGACGCAACAAAAATCGGAATGAACAGCGACTTGTTTGTGGCTCTGAAATCTGCAAAAGGCAACTGCGTTGCAGTCTGCGGCACAGGCTCAATGGCAATCGGAGAAAAAGCCGACGGCAGTCTTGCCGTTAAAGGCGGCTGGGGTCACGTCATCGGTGACGAGGGCTCTGCTTATTCAATTTCCGTCAACGCATTAAAGCTCTGCTGTGCAACGTGTGACAGAAATCAAAAATCTACTCTTCTGAAAAGTGCCGAAGAATATTTCGGTGTTGATAATTTCAGAAAAGCAATTGATATAATTTATTCGCCCGAAACGGCAAAAGACCTTATTGCGGGCTTTGCCGCAAAGGTTGGCACGCTCGCAAAAGACGGTTGCGAAGAAGCAAAAGCAATTATAATAAGCGAAGCAAAGGCTTATGCCGAAACGGTTATCTCTCTTTTGGAAGAGCTTGAAGAGTGCTCACTTCTTTCACTCTGTGGCGGTGTTTTTCAGAATAACGAATTATTCAGACAAGAGTTTTCAAAGCATATCTCGTTTTTATTTCCCGAAACAAAAACGGAATTTCTTGACACTCCGCCTGAAGAGGGTGCGTTGAAAACGGCGAGGGAATTATTATGAAAAAATATAATGAATACATAGAAAATATTAAAGATATTATCGCTCAGATTGAAAGCGGTTGCTCTGAAAACATAGAAAAAACCGCCGAGGCTCTGAGCAACGCTCTTATCGACGGCAAAAAAATCTATCTTTTCGGCACAGGTCATTCACACATGCTCGCTGAAGAGCTTTTCTACAGAGCCGGCGGACTTCTCAACATTCAGCCTGTGCTTATTGATTCGCTTATGCTTCATATCGATGCTGCGGGCAGCACCGAAGCGGAAAGAAAAGAAGGTCTTGCACAGTCAATATTCAGTGATTACGGTATGTCTGCCGATGACGTTATAATCATTATTTCAAACTCCGGCAGAAACGGTGTTGTTATTGATATGGCACTTCTCTGCAAGGAAAAAGGGCTCACCGTTATTGCACTTACAAATCTTCGCCACACCAACTCAGGCAAATCACGTCACGCAAGCGGCAAAAGGCTTTGCGAAATTGCCGATATTGTTCTTGATAACTGCGGCTGTGTCGGTGATGCGTGCATCGAGGTTGACGGCATCGAGGGCAAAATCTGCGCCACGTCAACCGTTGCAGGTGCAACGATTCTCAACGCCTCAATCGCTCAGGCAGTACAGCTTTGCAGTGAAAAAGGATTTTATCCCGAGCATTTCTGCAGTGCCAACATTGACGGCGGTGACGAAATAAACAACAGACTTATAGAAAAATACAAAAAGGAGATTAAACACCTTTGATTTATCCTGTACCTCAAAAAAACAGTCTCAGCGGCACACCCGTTGAAGTTAAATCACTTGAAATCACCGGAGATTTCAAAGCGGTTACCGAAAGAGTTTTTTCGGATTATTCCATTCCCCTTTCAGGCACTTTCAAGGTTGAATTCAAGGCAGTTGACAGCCGCAGAACAACCTATATCGAAGAAATTTTCCGCCTGAGCGATGAAAAATATTTTATCACCGTTGCCGAAAACGGCATAACCGTTGAAGTCGCAACAAAAAGAGGCGCTTTCAGGGCTGCGCACACCCTTGCAAAGCTTATTGTCAACGGCGAAATCAAAACAGGCACGCTCGAAGACTATCCCCTTTTCAAGAAAAGAGGATATATCGAAGGTTTTTACGGTGCTACCTGGGAGCAGAATAAACGCATTTCGGTTATGAAGCTTATGGCTTCTTACGGAATGAACACGTTTTTCTATGCACCCAAGGACGATATTTATCACCGCGAAAAATGGCGTGAATTCTATCCCGAAAACGAGCTTGCCGACCTTAAAAAGCTTTTTGAAACGGCTTGCGAAAACGAGCTTGATTTTCATTGGGCAATCGGTCCCGGACTTACATATAAATACACCTCGGAATCGGATTTTGAGCAGCTTATTGCAAAAATCAAAAGCATCTACGGTATAGGTGTACGCAATTTCGGTCTTCTTCTTGACGATATCCCGAACGATTTTCAGTATGAAGACGATGCGGCGGCTTTTGACAGCATTGTTGACGCTCATATTTATCTTGTCAACAAGACCTATGCCGCACTCAAAGAAACCGACCCTGCCATTTCGCTCACCGTTTGCCCCACACAGTACAGCGGCAACGAAAACGGTTATTACATTTCAAAATTCGGCTCTTCAATTCCGAATGACGTTGACCTTTTCTGGACGGGCCGTGAAATCTGCTCAAGAGTGCTCACCGTAAGCGAAGCCGACGACCTTAAGCGCTCAACGGGTCATATGCCTCTTTACTGGGATAACTACCCCGTTAACGACTGCGAAATGTATCACGAAATGCACCTGGGTGCAATTATAGGCAGAGACAAAGAGCTTTATAAACACTGCGAGGGCATTATTTCAAACGTTATGGAATATGCGGAATGCTCAAAAATTCCGCTTATGACAATTGCGGATTTCCTCTGGAATCCCCTTGCGTATAATCCCGACGATTCGCTTAAAAATGCTCACAAAGAGCTTCTCGGCGATAACGCGGAGCTTTTCGGTTATTTTGCCGACCATCTCGGAGTTTCCTGCCTTACAAAATACAGCTCTGCTTTTATGAGCGAGACTCTCTCACACATTGCGTTTCTTGAAGCGAGCGGTAAAAAAGACGAGGCGTTGCAGCTTTTTGCGGAATATAACCGCAATATGAGAAACTGTCTTGACCTTATCAGCGATACAAGCATTCCGCTTTTTGACGAAATGCAGAAATGGGTCAGAAAATTCTCAATGTGCTGTGATTTGCTCGACGCAATATATTCCGCGCACGCTTCCCCGAGCATTCAGAACAAAACCGCACTCGCAGAGTTACTTGAAAAATATAATTCCGATTCGGTTATCCTCACAGGCTTCTGCCTTCGTGAAGCGGCAGAAAAAACGCTTAAAACGTATTGATAAAACCGATTTTTATGTTATAATATTTTAAAAAATCAAGGAGAGGTTTACTATGTGGTTAGCAATTAAAACCGTTATTTCACTTTTCATTTCTCTTCTGCTCACCGTTTTTCCGAGCAGTTCAATTCTTCAGGCTTTTGATATTCTTGAACTTGCAGAGCAGAAAGAAAACTGCCGTCTGAACGCTTCAATCGTTTCAGATATTCATATCGACTATGAATGGCCCATCGGCGAATGGATCTGGGCAAACGGTCTTAACGACCTTGAACGCTCAAAAGATACCATTGATGCTCTTATTGTTTCGGGCGACCTTACAAACTACGGCGACGGCCCTTCAATGGAAAGCTTTTTCAACATTATGGCTGACAGCGAGTGTGCCGACAACTGGGTTATTGCTATGGGTAACCACGACGTAGGTCACGTTGAGGATACAACACAGCAAGGCGCAAGAGACCGTTTTGTAGGTCTTTATAACGAGCTTAATCCCTCAGGTCAGCAGATTGAAAAGGCTTATTACAAAATGGACGTAAACGGCTACAGATTCGTTGTTCTCTGCGATGACGGTGACGACACCTGGGATGAACCCGATATGACTGATGAACAGGTTCAGTTCCTCGACGAAGCTCTTGCAGAGGCTGCCGACAGAGATCTTCCCATGTTCGTTGTTTGCCACGTTCCCGTTGACGGTGTTAACGGTATGGATACAGTATGGCCCGATAACGGCCTCGGCGAAAAGAATGACGAAGTTCAGGCTATTCTTGAAAAATACGAAAACGTATTCTTCATCAGCGGTCATATTCACACAGGCATCAACGGTCCTCTTGTTGAAGAGGCATTCGGTTTCTCCTGCGTTGAAACAATCAACGGCGTTAATTACGTTAACCTTCCCACATATATGATTGTTAACAGATACGGTGTACCCTGGGGCGGTATGGGCTTCCAGATGGAAGTTTATGACGATGAGGTTCTCTTCAGAGCTAGAAACTTCGGCTCATCAAAATGGTATCCCGTTTATGACCACGTTGTTCCTCTTGTATAATTTTAAAAAATAAGCTGGCTGTTGAGAAAGAAAGCTGAATGGCGTTTTCTTTGACCGAAGGTGTACAAAGGTACATCGATGGGAGAAAAAACGGCAAATAAACAAAACAATTGCTTATCGTGTTACGTGCGATTCGTGAATTGCCCCTAAAGTAAAAAGAGGTCGATTGAGCATCGACCTCTTAATTTATTTGTTTATGTTTCGGCGACTTTATCGACAGTCAGAACCGCAGTTGTAAATCAACTGCGGTTTTTTGTTATTTACAGGATTTTACAGTATCAGATGCCATTTGCGGATAATCCGTCAGAATGCAGTCCGCACCGTTTTCTGTCAGAGTTTTAACCTCTTCCTCGCTGTTTATTGTCCAGTACTGAACGGCTATTCCGTAGGAATGAGCATAGTTGAGCATTTCCCTTGTGCCGAGATTGATGATGTTATCAAACGCACTTGAGCCGTAAGGAATCTGCAAAGCAACGTAAGACGGGCTTACGTCGTTAAGATTCCAGTCCATTCTGTAATAGAAATAAAACTGTATCGCTTCAATCGCATCGGCAGTGCGGGCAATTTCGGAATAATTTGATTTCATATAGGAAGAAAGCGTCGGGTCAAAGGTTGACCAGATAACTCTTTCCTGTAAGTTACGCTCTGTTATAATCGAATAAAGCTTGTCGGCGGCTTTTCTTGAAGCAGAGCCGATGCTTTTTATTTCGATAATATAGTTATATTTTTTGCCGTTGCTGTTCGCTTCAACGTAATCGATAATTTCATCACAGGTTACAACTCTTAAGTTATAAGGAATGTCATCGCCTCTGAGTCCCCTGTAGGGATATTCTCCGTCAACCTTGAAATTTTCGCCGAGGTTGAGCACCTGTGCTTCTTCGAGCGTGATTGACGAAACGGTAACGTTTTTTCTGCCGAAAGCTTCAACGGCATTCGAGGTATCGTCATAAGTAAGATTATGAAGCAGAACAAGTTCTCCGTCCTTGGTTATCTGAACGTCGAATTCAAGCGTGTCAACAACGCCGTTTTCCTGACCGACAATGTTTTCAAACGCCATCAGGGTATTCTGCGGAGCGTTGCCCGCACCCGAGCGATGAGCGGCAATATCGGGGTCAAGATATTCGGTGATGTAGGGATTGCCGCTGTCGGGATAGGTTTCAATCGGAGTGTTCGGGTCACCCGCATTACCCATTGTGAGAAGAATGGGTATAAGCATAAACGCCGCTACAATTCCGTTGATGAAGTTTTTTATTGATAAAAATACAGCTGCCATTTTATCAGTCACCTAAAAGTCCGTGGTATCTGCCCATCCAGTAAGGAAGAAGGTAGATATAGGGCATCATTGCTCTCATTCCGTTTGCACCTGAAGTGCCGGGAAGGGTTGCGGTGCGGTTCATTGTTTTTGTGTTGATATTAACAAATTCATCGGCACCCGAATCGCACACAAACTGGTTACCGTCATAGTGAACGAGAACTCTTGCCGAATATTCAACGGGATATTTAAGCTGTGCGGGCAAGCCTGCTTCTTCCTGCTCTGTATCCCAGACAAGGTCTTTTCTGTAGCTGTTGAAAATCGGCCATCTGATAAGGTCGAGATTCATTTCCGAAAGTGACTTTGCGGCGTTTTCAATATCGCAGTAATTGTTGGTAAGAGCACCGTAAACAACGTTGAAGAAGGGTGAACGCTCTGTTCTTTCGTATTCCCAATGATGGGTAAGACCCATTTTGAAAATTTCCTTCTGTGCTTCGCTGTCTGTATAAACAATAAGAGGATAAACGTTAACAAAGTCAAGCTGATCGTCGATGTGTGCAACGTGACCGTCTTCGCACTTATACTGCATGCAGTTCATTGCGTAATGATACTTTTTGATGAGCATATCAAAAACTTCGTTGTATTTTTCTTCGCCCGTAACGTGGTAAGTTGTTTTGAGGAAAGAAAGTATTTCAAGTGAGTTTGTGCCTCTTTCGTAATACCATCTGTCATCGTTATTGAGAAGCTCGGGCTCCCAGTTTGCCCAGGTGGTGGGCACACCGTCAACGTCGCAAAGGTGGAAGTTGTTTTCAAGAATATGGTCTGTGATTGTTTTTACAACCTGTGCAATTTTCTTCTTTTCTTTCTTATCCGCAACAAGGTCATAGTAAATGCCGTATGCAAAATAGTGACCCGTCATTTCATCGCTTGAAGTTTCGCCGAGCCATTCCATCTCGGCGTTATCCTCGCAAACGTGCCATTCTTCTCTGTTGCCCGTGCCGAAATCTTCTTCGTATGAATGTCTTGTAGCTCTTGCTGTAAAACCTGCCTTACCTGTGATTTCGGTAAGCTTAATCATAGCTTCAACGGCTCTCTTTGCGTTTGCCTTTGCCTTTTCATCACCTGTTACCTTATAGCGGAAGCACTGGCTCGCACAGTAAACGCCTGTGAAAAGACCGTCGTTATCCGATGCGGGAAGCCAGCCTGAGGTGAGGTCGCCGTATTTTGAAAGTTTTCTTGAAACCTGATAGCCTTCGTTTCTTGTGAAATACTTTTCGGCAATTTCGTCATAGTGATTTGCCTTTTCTTCAAGTGTCATATATTTTGAGGTGATAAGGCTGATGCCTCTGGGTGTAACGGCGGCAATTGTGCCGTTATCCGAAACGGTAATCTGAGTTACAGTGGGGTGCATAAGCCACACGCCGTATGAGAAATATGAAATCTTACCCTCAACAAGAGTGATGACACCTGTGTTGGTTGCAAAATATTTCTTACCGTC
>JAZQKN010000140.1:0-3932 GCA_045542175.1 Acutalibacteraceae bacterium
TGCGGCGGGAAGAACGCTGATACCGTCGCCGCCGTAAACCTTCTTTACGATAGCTTCGATTTTTTCTTCGATTGTGCCGTCAAGCTCGTATGAGAATGTGAAATCCTTGGGCTGCTCGCAAAGCTCAACAACTGCCTTTGCAAGCTCTTCGCCGCCCTTGCCGCCTTCTGCCCAGACGTTTGAAAGAACAACGTTTACACCGAGCTCCTTGCATTTTTCAATGATGAGCTCAACTTCGGCATCGGTATCGGTGGGGAATCTGTTAACCGCAACAACTGCGGGAAGCTTATAAACATTCTTGATATTTGAAACGTGACGAAGAAGGTTGGGGATACCCTTTTCAAGTGCTTCAAGATTTTCGCCCGCAAGCTCTGTCTTGGGTACGCCGCCGTGCATCTTGAGAGCTCTGATTGTTGCAACGATTACAACCGCATCGGGATTAAGACCCGCATAGCGGCACTTGATATCAAGGAATTTTTCTGCGCCGAGGTCAGCACCGAAGCCTGCTTCTGTAACAGCGTAATCACCGAGCTTCATTGCAAGTTTAGTTGCCATAACGGAGTTACAGCCGTGAGCGATATTTGCAAAGGGTCCGCCGTGAACAAGAGCGGGAGTGCCTTCGAGAGTCTGAACAAGGTTGGGCTTGAGTGCATCCTTAAGAAGAGCGGTCATTGCGCCTGCGGCATTGAGTTCGCCTGCAGTTACGGGCTTTTCATCGTACGTATAGCCGACAATTATTCTTGAAAGACGCTCTTTGAGGTCTGTGATTGACGTTGCAAGACAAAGAACTGCCATAATTTCCGATGCAACGGTAATGTCATAGCCGTCCTCTCTGGGAACACCGTTTACTCTGCCGCCGAGACCGTCGGTAACAAAGCGGAGCTGTCTGTCGTTCATATCAACACAGCGCTTCCAGGTGATTCTTCTGGGGTCGATATTAAGCGAATTACCCTGATAAATATGGTTATCAAGCATAGCCGCAAGAAGGTTGTTTGCCGCACCGATTGCATGGAAGTCACCTGTGAAATGAAGGTTGATATCTTCCATAGGCACAACCTGTGCATAGCCGCCGCCTGCAGCACCGCCCTTAACGCCGAAAACAGGACCGAGTGAAGGTTCACGGAGTGCTACCATAACGTTCTTGCCGATTCTTCTCATACCGTCGGCAAGACCGATTGTTGTTGTTGTTTTGCCTTCGCCTGCGGGTGTGGGAGTGATTGCGGTAACGAGAATAAGCTTACCGTCTTTCTTTTCGTTTTCTGCAAGGATTGATAAATCAACCTTTGCTTTGTAATTGCCGTATTGCTCGAGATATTTGGGTTCGATACCTGCTGTTTCGGCAATTTCTGTAATAGGTTTCATTGTAACGGACTGAGCAATTTCAATATCGGTCATCATACTGTTTTACTTCCTTTCAAAACAAATTAAGGCAGCCCTATCCGAAGAAGATAAGACTGCCCAGACGGTCGGCATAATTACGGATTTTTTGTTCCCTTGCAGTTAAATCTGCTGTTCCGTCAGTCACAAAAAATCTTTAAATTTACTCTTGAATGGTAACACAATTATGAATGTTTGTCAAGGCAATTTTCCTGTAAATAAAATTCGAAAAAAATTTCAAAAATTATACAATTTTCTTGTATTTTATGTAACATTACAGTTGTAATATTCAAATCATTGTGATATAATTTATAGTCGGAAAACACTAATGGAGGTTTTATCAATGAACTATGATGTTGCAATTGTAGGTGCGGGCGTAATCGGCTCGCTCATTTCACGCGAACTGAGCCGATACAACCTTAAAATCGCTCTTGTTGAAAAGTGCAACGATATGGCAATGGCTACCTCAAAAGCCAACAGCGCCATCGTTCACGCCGGCTTTGACGCAAAGCCCGGTTCAATGAAAGCAAAAATGAACGTTGAAGGCACCGCACTTATGCCCGAACTGTGCAAAACTTTAAGCGTACCTTTCAAGCCCGTTGGCTCACTTGTTGTTGCTTTCTCCGATGAGGAATTATCAACTCTCAACGAGCTTCTTGAAAGAGGTATAGAAAACGGTGTTCCGGGTCTTGAAATCTATGACCAGGCAAAACTTCGTGAGGTTGAACCCGCTATCAGCGAAGAAGCAAAAGGCGCTCTCTGGGCACCCTCGGCCGGTATCGTTTGTCCTTATGAATTAACAATTGCAGCCGTTGAAAACGCAGTGGTAAACGGCGCTGAATTCGTTCGTAATTTTGAGGTTAAAAAGATTGATTTTGCCGATGGAATTTTTACTCTTTCAAACGGTGAAAACGAAATCAATGCAAAATACGTTATCAATGCCGCAGGTGTTTACTGCGACGAAATTGCCGCTCTTATAGGCGATAATTCAATTCACACAACTCCCAGAAAGGGCGAATATATGCTTTGCGACAAGTCAATCGGTCACCTTGCAAAGCACACAATTTTCCAGTGTCCCTCAAAGATGGGCAAGGGCATTCTTGTTACACCCACCGTTGACGGAAACCTCCTTATCGGCCCAAGCGCACTTGACATTGAAGATAAAAAAGACGTTGCAACAACAGCTGGCACTCTCGCCGACGTACTTACCGCGGCAAAGAGATCAGTCCCCTGTCTTACAACAAGAGAAGTTATCACTTCTTTCGCAGGTCTTCGTGCACACTGCGACAGAAACGATTTCATAATTGAACCCAGCGATAAGAACTCACAGTTCATCAACGTTGCGGGCATTGAATCTCCCGGTCTTTCATCCGCACCCGCAATCGCAAACTACGTTGCGGCTATGCTTGTAAAAATGAGCGGTACTGAAGAAAAATCCTGTTTTAATCCCGTAAGAGAAGAGCCCGTTCGCTTCAGACATTTGAGCAACGAAGAAAGAAAGGCTCTCATTGAAAAGAATCCCGCTTACGGCAGAATCATCTGCCGCTGTGAAACAATCACAGAGGGCGAAATCATCGACGCAATCAAGGCTCCCGCAGGTGCAAGAGACGTTGACGGCGTAAAGAGAAGAACAAGAGCGGGTATGGGCAGATGCCAGGGCGGCTTCTGCGGCTCAAAGGTTGTTGAGCTTCTTGCAAAAGAACTCGGTGTTGAAATCAACGAAATCACCAAGTCCGGCGGAAACTCAAAAATTCTCTATGAAAGAACAAAGTGAGGTGCTGAAGATGCTTAATTATGATATAGTTGTTATCGGCGGCGGCCCTGCAGGTATGGCAGCTGCTCTTAAAGCTAAAGAATGCGGCGTTGACAGCATTCTTATCCTCGAAAGAGCTGAAACTCTCGGCGGTATTCTTGAACAGTGCATTCACACAGGCTTCGGCCTTCACTATTTCGGCGAAGAGCTTTCAGGCCCCGAATATGCCGACAGATTTATTTCTCTCGTAAACGAAAACAAAATCGAATATAAAACAGACACAATGGCTCTCGAAATTACGGAAAACAACGTAGTTTATGCCGTTAACAAGGCTGACGGTCTGCTTGAAATTCAGGCAAAGGCAATCATTCTTGCAATGGGCTGCCGCGAAAGACCCAGAGGTGCTCTCAACATCGCAGGCACTAGAGCGGCGGGCGTTATGAGTGCGGGTACTGCACAGAAATACGTTAACATCGACGGCTATATGCCCGGCAAAAAGGTTGTTATTCTCGGCTCGGGCGACATCGGTCTTATTATGGCCCGCCGTATGACTCTTGAAGGCGCAGAAGTCAAGGTTGTATGCGAGCTTATGCCCTATTCAAGCGGTCTTACAAGAAACATCGTTCAGTGCCTTGACGACTTCAACATTCCCCTGCGCCTGAGCTGCACGGTTATCGGCATCCACGGCAAAGACAGAGTTGAAGGCGTTACAATTGCCAACGTTGATGAAAACCGCAGACCTATTCCCGGCACGGAAGAATATATCGAATGCGATACCCTGCTTCTTTCTGTCGGTCTTATT
>JAZQKN010000141.1:0-5534 GCA_045542175.1 Acutalibacteraceae bacterium
TGCAATCTGCGTGCAGATAAAGGGCATACGCTCATTTTCATAGCCGAAAAGCTCCGAATATGAACGTTGCATCAGATCATAGAAATCAGCATAGGCTTCCTCGCTGTTTCTGAGCATCAGATCGGTTTCGCCCTGATACCAGATCATACCCGAGGGCCTGAAATTTCTGAGCGGATGAATCTTGTGATTATAGTTGGCGGTCATATCCTGGTAAATGCTGGGGTTTACCTTTTCCCAATCCGACTTTTCTATGTATTTGTCAATGGAAACAAGATAATTTTTGACCTTGCTGTCACCATCAATGGCATCTCTTGAAATCCAGCTTGCAATTGCAGAGCCGCCAAGCGAAGCATTGAGTATACCTACGGGCATATCAAGCTCTTCCATCATCTCAGCCGCAAAATAGTAAGCAACGGCACTCATATTGTAAATGTGCCCGTTCTCACCCGTAGTCCATACTGCGTCGACAGCATCCTGCTGAGGATCAACAAAAGTATCGTTCTCGTTGTTGTTGCAGTAAATAGGCATATGCAGAACACGGAGCCATTTGCTCAGCTTCTGCGAATTCTTGAACATATCTGCGCCGCCCTTTGCCTGAGCAAGGGGATACTGCATATTGCTCTGACCGCTTGCCAACCACAGTTCACCGAAAACAACATTATCAAGCTGTGCAAATTCGACTGAATTTTCTTTGAGAATCACTTTGTATTCTTCATAGCTGCCTGCAGGAGCAGGAAACGATACGGTGAAAGTGCCGTCAGACAGGGCTGTTGAGCTTCCGCTTGCAACAAGCTCATCTGCCGAATTATACATTTCAACGGTTATTTTTGCATCCGCAGATGCCGTACCTGCAAAAACAGCTTCCTTGTTCTGTTGGAAAAGCATATTGTCGCCGTAGGTGGCATAGAGCTTCGCATCCGTTTCCTTTGCATAAGCCATACTCATCCCGCTAACTGCAAATAAAAACGCAAGAAAAAGTGAAATTGTTTTTTTCATTTTATCACCTCAGTTTATCAAAGCTTGCACGCATTTCATCAACCGTGCCGGTTGCGATAAAGTAATTATATTCGCTCGGAACGAAGCTTCGGAAAGTGTTATACTTAACAGTCGCAATATATGATGTTTGCGGTGCTACGGACGGGTCTTTATCTGTTGTGGTTTCTCTTGCCAGAACACCGGCAAGGAAATTTCCGTGATGAGGTGTATAAATACCGATTCCGAAGCTGTCATCAAACTCGCCGATAAATGCCGACCAGTTTTCCGTTGCCTGGAAATTGGGGTAGCCAGCATCGGGCCAGAAAATAAGCTTGTTCTGATATGAGTAATTCTTATCTCCGGTCCAGGGTGCATCGCCGCCGTAATAAACGAATCTGTTGAAGGGCTCTATGCAGTAAAAGGCGGGAAGCTCCTGAGTTGTATAATATTCGGGATAACCTGAAAAATCAACAAATCTGCAGGATACCTCAACAGCACCGTCGCGGATACTGTAAGTTGCCTCCATATACGAAGGGCTCATATCCGTCGCCGGCTTTGCCCAGTCAAGGGGTCTGCACTTGATATAGATATAGTCATCGCCCACAACAAGGTCAACGATTTTGCTGCTTTCGTTATACTGATTGCCGCCCTGCACGGGGTTATAATTCCACTTGTGTTCGCCGTACATAGCGCCCTCATAATCATCGCAATCAAAGGTGCCGTAGTAGGACTGCTGGACAAGTCTGCCCGTATCGTGACGGTTGATCAGGTTAACGTTATTGTTGACGGATTTTACACCGTATCTCTCCGAAGCATTCGAATCAACCTTGGTTAAGCCGTCAACTCTGACTGCCTGCACGTCGGAATCCAGGTCTTCAAGGTAATCCAGTGCACCGCCCCAGAGAAGATTGACACCGATTTTATATTCACTGTTCTGAAGATAAACGTTTTTATCGGGTACTTCACGGTTGAACACGTCAATGCCGACAAGCTCAAACACCGCCGCATCCCTGTCGAGAGGCTCGAACGTTATTTTGCAAAGAGTGTTTGATTTGGTCTTGTTAAGCACACCGTCGATAAAGCTGTAAAAAGGCTTTGTGCCGTCCGAAGGCTCAAGGAAGAATTCCTCGGAATACTGTCTGCCTTTGAGCTTATATGTAATTACGCCTTTCATATATGCGTCGGATTTATAGCTGATGCCGTAATAATTGAACCAGCCGCAATCGGCATTGCCGAAATCAAACTCGGCTTTTTCTGATATAATGCCGTTTTCAATTCCGCTCACGGACACGGCCGCAAGTGCCTCAATTGTAAAATCCGAATCTGCTTTTGATGGCAGAAAGCTTAAAAGATATGAAGGGAAAAGGAAAACAAACGAAAGAATAACAGAAAGAATTTTTTTCAAAGCAATCACCCTTTTATGATAATTTTTGCAAGCTCGTAATTCGGGAAACGGTAGTTATTGAATTGCATATTTAATATAACACAAAGCAATCTGATTTGCCCGCACTGTTTTTCATCGGATTAATCCGGATAAATAACCTGCGAACCCTGCCAGGAAAGATAGCTTTTCTCTACACCGATTTCTTCAATCCACGCACGGACTTCGGGTGTCAGGAGCACAAGAGATTCATGAGAGTTGTTCCACACCCATGAAGGTGTAGGCCACAGGCAGATTTCGGGATCGACGGCTTCATAGAATTCTTTCGTTACACCGGCCTGACCGTGGTGTGACATTTTGCAGATATCGCAATCCAGAAGCTCCTTGTATTCGGGGTTTGCAAGTACCTTGTTACCTGAATCTACACCGGCATCGCCCGTAAACAATACGCTTTTTCCGCCCAGATCCATACGGAAAATCAGAGAGGCATCATTAACGTTTGTGAAAGCAGGGTCAAAGGTGAAAAGTGTGGTTATTTTTGCAGCACCGATATTGAAAATATCGCCGTCATTGATAATCTGAACTTTTTCGGGGAAATCCTTGCTTATTCTGTCAAACTCGCCCACCATTTCCGCACCTTCCGTTGAGTTGATGGAAGCGTAAAAGTCATACGGAGCGTATTTAAGAATAACCTTGTCAAATTTTACCTGATTTTTGCGGTTTTCAGCCACTTCGTTGAAAACCTGAACATGGTCGGTGTGGGGGTGAGTCAGAAACCAAACGTCAATTTTCGGCACAATCTGTCCCGTGACAGCTCTGAGGTACTGAATAAAGTAATCGATTTCAAATTTATAACCGCCGTCAATTGCAATGACCTTGCCGTCTTCGGTTGTGATAATAAAGCTGTCGCCTATAGCGTCTTCAACCGATTTGAGCATATGAATTGCGTTTTTGTTCATAGTGTTGGGAACGCCCTCTTTTTTTATTACAAAATAATATTTCACACTGTAAAAAAATGCCCTGATTTTTGCAAACAGTTTATCGATGAAAGCGGTGAATACATTGTCACCGTCTTCTTCTGCGGCAGAAACCGATGCCTGTTCTGACTCGACCTGAACGGCAAATGCAGGTGCAGCACACGCAAACATCATAACCATTACAAGAAAAATTGAAACAAACCTTTTCATATTAACCTCCGTTATATATTTGTCAGGTTAATTAGTGTGTTTTCACCAATAGGCATCTTAATTTTATCATTATGGTACAGAGAAGTAAATGACACATTTTAGTTAAAAAAGTGTCCTTATTCGCTGAATTGAATTATACCGCAATTACAACAAAAACCTGCTGTTAAATCATAATCAAAGTATAAAGCTGAGAATATTCAACGGTTTGCGGATTTATCTGTTATAATATTTGCTTTACACAATATTTTTCTTTATCACACTCGCAATTTCTTATTTGGCAACCGTTTTGTCTCTGTATTTTTTGGGCGACATACTATAGAATTTACGAAAAACACGGTGGAAATAGCTGATGTTTTCATAACCTACAAGCTGCGAAATTTCCGAAATTCCGAGGTTTGTGCTTTCGAGAAGAAAACAGGCGTGAGACATTCTCTTTTCCTGCACAAGCTCCGTATAGGTTTTGCCCGTCAGCTTTTTAATCTGCTTTGACAGTGCATTGAAATCGTAAAAAAGCATCTGCGAAAGCTCTGTCAGGCTGCCGCCCGCAAAATGCGCCTCAATATATTTCAGTACGTGGAATATAAGGCTGCTGTCGTCACCGTTATAATCAAGGTCATCAATGTGACTGAGAAGCTGAAGCAAAATAAGACCCATTGTTGTTTCGTTTATGTTTCTTTGCTCCTGACGGTCATCAAGCAAATTCCAGATGAGATTTTCAATAAGATTCTGCACGGGCAGTACATCTGAAACTTTGAAATGAAGATAGCTTGATTTACCGTTATCGCCTCGCAGGCATTGAATTATAAAACTGTGCAGCAATGATTCCTCGCTATTCAGCATTTCAAGAGCTTTTTCAAAGAAATGAGGCAAAACAACGAAATTGACCGCTATATCCTGCTCGGTTGAGGGCAGATTTTCCTGCCTGCAATTCTGGGTCATAAAAAGGATATCTCCCTCATTAAGAACAACGGTTTCATTGTTAATAATATTGGTTTTTGTTCCCTGATACATATAAATGATCTCAACATAATCGTGACTGTGTTCCGGAAAATGATTGGTATTTGTGTCGGCTCTTACCGCAATAAGCTTTTCTTTTTTCATTAGCTTGGAGCCCTCAATGATGATTCTCTCATCATCATTTTTATTTTTAAGCAAAAAAGAGGGGTTTTCATATGTGTGTATGATAAGTCTTTCTATCAGGTCATTTCTCATAGCAATCGCCTCCTGTTGCAAACAGTATAACTTGTTACGAATGCTATTTCAACTATTTTGTTGCAAATAAGGACACTTTTTTCTCTAATAATGACCTTTATTTTTTCTGTGTAAAATGATAAAATTTAAAATAGAAGAAGTATAATGGGAATGACTATCTCGGCAAATCCTGCTCTTTACATTGTTTAACAGCGGGAATTCCTGTGTTTTCAGCAGACTGTGCCAAAGATAATAGTTATTCACGAAAACAAATTATGAGAAGAAAATACAAATTACCTTGACTTTTTATCCGTAATACACTTCTGACAGATGAGAAAGAAGGTGATGGTTCCTTTATGAAGCTTAATAAAAATGATGTTGTGCTGTTTTCGGGTGACTCCATAACCGACGGAAACCGAGGCAAGTGTATGGACTGCAACCACATTATGGGTCACGGTTATCAGTATATAGTTGCATCGCAGCTTGCACTCGAAAACGCGGAGAATATGCCCGAATTCATAAACAAAGGCTATTCGGGCGAGAGATCAAAGCAGCTTCTTGAAAAATGGCAGGAGGATGTTATCGACAATAAGCCGACCGTCTTAAGCATTCTTGTGGGAGCAAACGACGGAGGACACGGCTATTTTACCGGAATCACTCCTGAGGAAACGGCAAGGCGATATGAAACAAATCTCCGTGCAATTCTTGAAAAAACAAGAAATGAGCTTGGTAATATAAAAATCATAGTATGTGAGCCGTTTTATTATCCGCTTGATAAATCGGACTGTTCCTATAAATTC
>JAZQKN010000142.1:0-2761 GCA_045542175.1 Acutalibacteraceae bacterium
CAAGGCGTGATTATTCAGTTTATATAACCGAAGCAACAACGGTTACAGAAACAACAACTGAAACAACCAAAACAGAAAGAACAACAAGACCCAAAGCTACAACTACAACCAAACCCGTAACTATTACCAAACCTACAACCACGAAACCTACAACCACAACCACCAAACCCGTTGAAACAACAAAAGAAAAGCTTACCTGCACAATCACAATCAGATGCGATACGGTTCTTGACAATATGGATAATCTTGATCCCGCAAAAGCACCGTATGTTCCCGATGACGGAGTTATTCTCAGAGAAGTAACGGTTGAATTTGAAGAGGGAGAAACCGTATTTGATGTTCTGAACAGAGTCTGCAAACAATACAACGTTCCGATAGAATACAGCTGGACTCCTATGTATGACAGTTATTATATCGAAGGAATTAATAATCTTTATGAGTTCGACTGCGGCAGCGAATCGGGATGGATGTATAAAGTGAACGGATGGTTCCCGAATTACGGCTGTTCAAGCTATTATTTAACGGGCGGTGAAAAAATCGTTTGGTGCTACACCTGTAACGGACTCGGTGAAGATGTCGGTGCAGAACGATGGGAGTAATATGAAACAAGATTCATTCTCAAAACTTCATCCTGCGGTGAATCTGTTGTTTTTCATCGGAGCAATCTGCTTCGGTGTTCTTCTGCAGCACCCCGTTTATCTGCTTGCAGGTGTTTTTGCAAGCGGAGTGTATTACTTTTTTCTCAACGGCATAAAAGGAATAAAAAATATCCTGCTGATGATACCGCTTTTTATATTTGTCACCCTTTTCAATCCCATTGTAAACACAAGAGGCGTAACGGTTCTTTTTACATATCTTGACAGACCGTACACACTTGAAGCTCTCATTTACGGAATAGCGGTTGCGGCAACATTTGTGCTCATGCTTTTGTGGTTCGGATGCTACGGTAAAGTCCTGACGGGCGATAAGTTCACCTGCCTTTTTGGCAATCTTGCACCGTCATTGTCGCTTCTTCTCGTTATGGTGTTCCGCATGATACCGAATCTTCTTCAGAAAGCAAAACAGATTATCGGTGTCAGAAGTTCAATCGGCAAAGGAACGGCAGAAAAATCATCATTAAAAGATAAACTGGGTTCGGGAATGACGGTTATCGGAGTTCTCACATCGTGGGCACTTGAAGGAAGCATCACAACAAGCGATTCGATGCGTTCGAGGGGCTACGGTACGGCAAAACGGACAAGCTTTATGGTTTACCGAATGACGAAAACCGATTGGATTTTAGCTTTAATAATGCTTGTTTTACTCGGCGTTGTAATCTTTTTTGCTGTAAACGGCGGAATGAATGCCGAGTTCCTGCCCGAAAGAAATATCACACCGATTAACGGAATTAACATAATCGGCTTTATCGCATATCTCGGATATCTTATGATACCGACATTACTTCACATCAAGGAGGTTATACAGTGGAACATTTCAAGATCGAAAATCTGAGTTTTTCATACCCAACCTCAAAAGATAAAAAGTCTCTTGATAACGTGTCGCTCAGAATAGAAAAAGGCGAATATGTCGTTCTCTGCGGAAAATCGGGAAGCGGCAAAACAACCCTGCTCCGACACCTCAAAACCGTTCTCACTCCCTACGGAAAAAGAACGGGCGAAATATATTTCAACGGCATTGCTCTGAAAGACGTTGACAACCGTGAGCAGGCGGCAAAAATCGGCTACGTTATGCAGAATCCCGATGACCAGATTGTGACGGATAAAGTGTGGCACGAGCTTGCCTTCGGTCTTGAAAGTCTCGGCTGTGACCAAAAAACAATGCGTTCCCGTGTTGCCGAAATGGCCTGCTACTTCGGCATTCAGGATTGGTTTCACAGAGATATTGCCGTTCTTTCAGGCGGTCAGAAGCAGCTTCTCAACCTCGCTTCAATTATGGCAATGCAGCCCGAAGTTCTGATTCTTGATGAGCCGACAAGTCAGCTTGACCCCATCGCCGCATCGGATTTTCTTAATACGGTGCGAAAAATCAACACCGAGCTCGGCACAACCGTTATCATAACCGAGCACCGCCTTGAGGATATTTTCCCTTATGCCGACAGAGCGATTGTTATGGATTCGGGCAGAATTATTGCCGATGACACACCAAGAAGCATCGGCAGATTATTATTTGAACAAAACAATCCGATGTTCACCGCAATGCCCACACCCGTTCGTGTTTTCTACAATGCAAACGGCAGGGGCGACTGCCCTCTGACCGTCAGAGAAGGCAGAGCGTGGCTCAATAAAGAATTTGAAGCAGCCCCCGAAATCACCGAAATTCCCTGCAAAAGCATTGATGACGGTATTGAAAATCCCGCTTTATCACTTAAAGAATTATGGTTCAGATATGAAAAAGACGCCCCCGATATTCTCAGAAGTGTCAGCCTTGAAATTCCAAAGGGAAGTATTTCCGCAATAGTCGGCGGTAACGGCGCAGGCAAATCCACATTGCTCAACGCCATTGCAGGCGTTTGGAAGCCGGACTACGGCGCCATTGAGCTGGACGGCATCGATGTGACCAATATGCCCGAGCATAAAAGAGCCCAGTTCCTGGGCAGGGTCTTCCAAGACCCTATGCGGGGTACGGCTCCCGATATGGAGATCGCCGAGAATCTTGCCATCGCGTCCAAGCGGGGAATCAGAAGAAGATTTCGCTGGGGTGTGAAAAAATCCGACAGAGAGCAGTATAGAGAGCTTCTCGCCACACTGGAACTGGGTCTGGA
>JAZQKN010000143.1:0-5426 GCA_045542175.1 Acutalibacteraceae bacterium
TTATCATCAGCAAGAATCATTGTCTTCAATGAAGCAATGGTCTGCACGTTATAAGCCTCACCGCCCACAGAGTAGGGTGAATCCGATGAGGGATTATATCCGTACTTATAAATAGTTGAAGGAATATACTTGAATTCAATGGAAAGTCCTGCAATTGCAGCGTTGATTGCATCTGTTGCGGCAGTCAGCTCGGCATCAGTTGCGGCTGCATTGTTATAAACATCATATCCCGCCTCAAGAGCATCAAACAAAGTCTGATAGCTTTCGGTTGAATATACTCCGGGGGCGTGGGTGACGCCTTCCGCAAGAGCCGCATAAAGAGCCTTCTTTGCATCCGACGTTACACCGCTTGATGCACCGCTTTCGTTTCTGTAAAGTCTGAAAATACGGTTTGTATCTGTTGCACTCGTTGTTGACTGCCAGCAGGAGAACATATCGTTGGCATCCTGGAAGTTATCAAGGAAATATGAGCCGTTATAAACAAAGATTGTTCCGTCATCTCTGCCGTAAACGGTAAGCTCAACGGGCGAATCGGAGAAGGTAACGGTACCGTTACCCGAACCCATAGAAAGATATTTGCCCTCGCTGTTCTGAATATAATATTTGTTTACTGTGCCGTCAACGTTTGTGAATGTATATTCATAAGCTGATTCTGTTGTGATAACATCGGAAACAGGAGTTTCGGCAACTCTTACAACACCTGTATTTGAGCCGTTTGTTTTGGTTTCGTTTGAAAGAATATAGCTGAGGTTGTAAATTACATAACCGCCGTCTGCAACGGGAGGAACAAGCTCGCCGTCTGCAGAAACCGTGAATTCGGCAACTGTTCCGTTTGAAACAGTTTCTTCAACAACCTTATACATTGTTATTGCAGTACCGCTTGACCATGTTGCAACATGGTTGGGATGGTTGTAGTTACCGCAAAAGTCAAGATAAAGACCGTTTGCGCCGATTGTTATGGTTGAACCGCTTGAAGTTACGGTAAGCTTCTGGGGTGTTGTTGTAACGTCAAGACCTTTGTCTGTATCTGTACCTGTGAGGAAATTAATGTAGTTCTTTGTGCCGTCTGACGACTCGAAATATACATAATATGTACCGTCGGACTGCTTTTCAAAATACCAAGCGTCTTCTGAACCTGTTGGCGTTGCGGTTGAACCGCTGGAGGTAAGGCCCCACTGTGAATGGTCTGTGTGGGTAACATAACCGACAGAATAGTTGCCCCAGCTTGCACCGGTAAGGATATACCAACCGTCTTCAATACTTGAGGTGTTCGTTACCTGCTGAGCAGTTTTGGAAACCGTTGATGTTCCGTCGGAAACTGTATAAAGTTTGAGCTGCGTGCCTGTTGACCATGTAGTGATTGTGTTTTGTGCACCGCCCGAGTAGTTGATGTAATATGAGCCGTCACCGATTGTGACACCGTCAGGAGTGGCTGTTACGATAAGGGGATAAGGTGTTTCACCGATACTCATAGTGCCGTTTGACATCTGAATGTATTTCTTTGTTCCGTCAGCTTCTGTATAGTAGATTGCATACTGAGTTGACTGGCCGTAATTTGATACCTTTTCAAATGTCCAAGCATCTGCAGATGCTGAGGGCGTACCGGAGGTTGAGCTGGGAGTAAGGTCATGACGCATTACACCGTAGGTATAAGTTGTGGTGTAGTTATCAGTACCTGTGATGATATATGTTCCTTCGGGAAGTTCAACCTCTGATGAAGTTGTTCCTTCGGGGTTTGCGTTATAGAATGTGTAATCAACCTCTCCGCTGTCAAGACCTGCAATGTTATTTTTGAGAGCTTCGTATTCATCATAGATTGTGGGAACATAAACGAGGTCTTCGGGCTGCTGAACAATTTCTTCAAATTCGTCCGAAAGCTCAGCGCCTGTTTCTGCGGCAGATGTTACGGTTACACCATTTACACTGTATCCCGAGCTATCATCAGTTGTTGTTATCGAAATTTCACCGACGTTTTCGTTTGTGCGGATAACTGCAAGAGCTTTACCGTTAAGCATCTGAATTTCTGCGGTTTTTCTGTCTGACGAAAGAACAGAGGGCTGCTGGAATTTCTCGGTTGTTGCCTGATTACCGTTATCAACGCCAACGATTGTTGCGCCGTCACCGTTGATTGTAACGGTAAGGGTTCCGTTATAATCCGCATCAAAGTTGCCGTTTGCATCCTGCGCCTCAAATTCTATATATGCAAAGCTGTCGCCGTCTGCAGTGAGAGCCTTGGAAGTATCACCCCACCGGGAAGCAAAGATTTTTGTGGCGGAAACTGCAGAAACCTTGTTTGTACCCACGGTATCGGTAATTTCAACATAACTTCCGTTTTCAAGTCTGTAAGCCTTTGCTGTAAGCACGCTGCCTGCAGAATGCTTTACATGGAACTGAGCATAAAGATAATTGCCGTCACCGGTGTAGAATTCCGTTGTATTGCAGGCTGAAGAATTTGTTGCGGTTTCAGTCCATGATTTATAAGTATGACCCGAAGCAGTTTCTGTTGTAGCAGCAATTGCATAACCGATTTCATTGCCGTCAAGGAAAAGCGAAATCTTATCTGCATTGCTGTAAACAGCTACGTCAACCATACCGCTGCTGTCAATATCAAGCTCTGATGCATCCCAAGTGCCGGGAACAATGTGAAGCGTGTCTGAGTTTTCATTCCACCAGCTTCTATAAAGATAGAATGTATCTTTTTCAAATCCAGCGGTATCAACGATACCGAAATATGAAGAATTGGGATTGCCCGCAGTCATTGAAGAAACGTTGTTATAAGGTGTAGGCTCACCAATATAATCAAATCCGGTCCATACATACTCGCCCGATACCCAGTCGTTTGTGATAATGTAGTGCCAGGTTCCCGCTGCGGTTGTGCCCCAGCTTACGCAAGCGGAGTCATAAGCGGTGATATGCTTGTTTGAATCTGCCGTCATATTAAGAACGGAATTGTTCTTAACCTGTGAATAGTTACCTCTTGTTGAAAGAGCAGAGGCTGTTTCGGTCATAACAAAAGGCTTACCTGTAGTCCCTGTAACCGCATCGGCATGAGAAGCGATTTCACTCTGCATTCCTATCCACGTTGCAGGAGCATAGTTACCGCCGATAAGGTTCATATATTTTTCAACTTCATAGTTGAAGCCGCTTGTGATGTTTCTTCTGTTGTTACCGTCGCAGATAAGTCTTGTGCCGTCAAGTGCATCAAGCATTGTACGCATATTCTGAGCAATTGTACCGAAGTTACTTGTATCAATAGCGGTACCTGAAGTTTCGTTAATCTCATTACCGACATCCCAGATGATAACACAGGGTCTGTTACGGTCACGTTTAACGGTCTGCTTAACAACAAATTCATACCAAAGCTGATTGTTTTCCTTACCGATAAGATTGTTATCGGCTTCAATTTCCGTATCAAAATATTCGCTGAAGTCATATATGTTGTTGTTTTTAGGTCCGTCCCAGCCGTCGAAGAATTCATCCATAACCATAATGCCGAGTTTGTCGCATATATCAAGAAGAGTCTCGGAGGGGGAGTTATGGCTTGTTCTGACAGTGTTTACACCCATATCTTTCATGATTGACATCTGACGGTATAAAGCATCATATTCCTGAACCGCGCCGAGTGCACCCTGGTCATGATGCATACAAACACCTTCAAGCTTCATAGCCTGGCCGTTAAGATAGAAGCCTCTTTCCACATCCCAGTTAATCCAACGAAAACCAAACCTTGTTTCATACTCGTCAACAACAACACCATTCTGTGTGACTGTTGTTAAAAGTGTGTAAAGATTAGGGGTGTTCGGCGACCAAAGAGCAGGAGTTGAAAGAGAGGGTTGCAAGGTCACTTCACTTTTTGATGAACCCGGAACAGAAATTTCAGTCTCTGCGGAAGTTCCGACCTCTGCACCTGAAGCATCAATAATCTTTACAGTAACAGTCGCAGTCTTTGTTGTTGCATCATCATTCGCAAGAGTAACAGTCGCATTAACAGTACCATCCGAACCGTTTGAAGATGCAAGGTTTGGAGTTGTAATATGTGTTCCGTAAAGGTCAACATGAACAGGGTTTAAAATAGACATAGTAACATCAGAGTAAAGACCCGAGCCTGAATACCAACGGCTTGAAGGGAACTTATTCTCTACCCTTACGCAGATGAAGTTAACCGAAACGCCGTTGCAGTCAACATAATCCGTTATGTCAAATGAAAAAGAGTTGTAGCCATAGTGGTTTTCGCCAACGAGAGTTCCGTTGACATAAACCTCTGTGTGGTTATATGCTGCACCGAAATTCAGTATGATTCGCCTGTCCTTGTATTCGGTTGGCAGAATAAACATTTTGCGGTACCAACCAATACCTCCGGGAAGACCTCCGCTTTCAGCATCGGTACCTGTTGTCGTGTACTCCTGAATAATGCTGAAATCGTGGGGTAACTCAACGGTTTCCCACGCAGAATCGTCATATGCCTTTGCATAAGCTCCCGATTCTTCACCGAGATGGAACTTCCAGTTATTATTGAAATCAAGTTCAAGTCTGGGATCCTTATAAGAAATTCCATCTGACGCAAAAGCACTCATAATTGTTGCAGGAGCAAATACAAAAGTTGACATCACCATAAGGAATGCCATCATCACTGCAACTGCACCGCGGAATGCCTTGCTTGTAGATTTACTGTTCATAAATACTACTTCCTTTCTTTGTTCTGATATGAAATCGGACAAGATACTATTATTTATATATAAATATACATTATAATTCTAACATTTCATAAATAAAATGTCAACAAAAACGTCACATTTTCTCTGCTCACTTTGGTTTTTTAAAGCAAACCCTCTGAAAATCACTTGATTCTCAGAGGATATAAAACAGATTTTTAATTATTTCTTACCTGTAACGTCTTGCGAAGCCTTCTGCAATACAAACGGTTTTTCCTGAAACTCGGCAAATTACTCACTATGTAAGGGTTTCAGTCAAGCCGTTTCTCGAGATTCAGCATAGCGGAAATGTAGTTTTCCGACTGTGTCAATGTTGTCGAGTCGGCGTCGCCTTCACGTATACGCACGGTGCGGCGGAGTTCCTTGGGGATGACGACTCTTCCGAGGTCGTCAATTCTTCTGACAATGCCAGTAGCTTTCATTTTATATCTTTCTCCTTTTTCATACCAATCTTGATGTTATTATTTGTGATTCAAGGAGATTTATACTGCAAATTATGATACTGAACCCGTACTTATCGGAATAAGAAATAATTATTACGTGTTTAATAGTTTAAGAACCTTGCTGATAATGAAAAAAGCGAACGGATAATTGCTGTCCGCTCGCTTTTCTTTTCTTATACATTAAAATGTCTCAAGCTTTAAAACTGTTTTGCATTTCTGAAGCCGTAAGGTTACTGCTCAACGATCATATTTGCTTTAAACAGCTTTTTGA
>JAZQKN010000144.1:0-4811 GCA_045542175.1 Acutalibacteraceae bacterium
AAGCATACTGTTTGTTGAACAGCCGAGAGCCATATCAACCGTCAGAGCGTTCATAAATGCTTCTTTCGTCATAACGTCACGGGGACGGATATTTTTCTTCAGGACATTCATAACCGCCATGCCTGCGTGCTTTGCAAGCTCAATTCTTGCGGAGTAAACGGCAGGAATTGTTCCGTTGCCTTTGAGTCCCATGCCGAGAGCTTCGGTGAGGCAGTTCATTGAATTTGCGGTATACATACCCGAACACGAGCCGCAGGTCGGGCAGGTTTTGCACTCATATTCTCGTAGTTTTTCTTCGGTGATTTTGCCTGCACCGTATTCGCCGACAGCTTCAAACATCGAAGAAAGGCTTGTTTTTGCGCCGTTCACTCTTCCTGCAAGCATCGGTCCGCCGCTGACAAAAACCGTGGGGATATTCAGCCTTGCTGCCGCCATAAGCAGACCCGGCACATTCTTATCGCAGTTGGGTACCATAACAAGCGCATCAAAGCCGTGAGCAAGTGCCATTGCTTCGGTTGAATCGGCAATAAGGTCACGGGTTACGAGCGAATATTTCATACCCGTGTGACCCATTGCTATGCCGTCGCAGACCGCTATTGCAGGAAAAACAATCGGTGTTCCGCCAGCCATTGCAACGCCGAGCTTGACGGCATCGACGATTTTGTCTATGTTCATATGACCGGGCACGATTTCGTTATACGAGCTGACTATTCCGACAAGCGGTCTTTCCGTTTCTTCGTCAGTCAGACCGAGTGCGTGATATAACGCTCTGTGGGGAGCATTCTGTGTTCCGAATTTCAGAGAATCACTTTTCATAAAATCAATCCTTATCAGTTATTGATGAGTTTATCTTCGCCGTTCCAGCTGTAAAGCTTTCTTATATCCTCGCCGACGACTTCCGACGGATGCTCGCTTGCGATTTTACGCATTGCGTTGAAATGTACCTGACTGCCGGCATCGGACATATCAAGCAGGAATTCCTTTGCAAACGTGCCGTCCTGGATATCCTTGAGAATTGTTTTCATTGTTTTCTTTGTTTCTTCGGTTATGATTTTGGGACCTGTTACATAATCGCCGTATTCAGCGGTGTTGGAGATTGAATAACGCATTCCTGCAAAACCGCTCTGATAGATAAGGTCAACGATGAGCTTCATTTCGTGAATGCATTCAAAATATGCGTTTCGGGGATCATAGCCTGCTTCAACAAGAGTTTCAAAGCCCGCCTGCATAAGAGCGCAGACACCGCCGCAAAGAACAGCCTGTTCACCGAAAAGATCGGTTTCTGTTTCTGTTCTGAAATTGGTTTCAAGAACTCCCGCTCTTGCGCCGCCGATACCGAGAGCATAAGCAAGACCGATATCCCATGCATCACCCGTTGCATCCTGCTCAACGGCGATAAGACAGGGAACACCTTTGCCTGCCTGATATTCGCTTCTGACGGTATGTCCGGGACCCTTTGGTGCTATCATAATAACGTTGACGTTCTTCGGAGGCTTGATGCAGCCGAAATGAATGTTGAAGCCGTGTGCAAAAGCAAGAGTTTTGCCCTCTGTAAGGTTGGGTTCAATGCTCTCTTTATAGAGTTTTGCCTGCTTTTCGTCGTTGATGAGAATCATAATAACGTCAGCATTTTTTGCCGCATCGGCGGCGGTCATAACCTTAAGACCCTGTGCTTCCGCTTTTGCCCAGCTCTTTGAGCTTTCATAAAGACCGACAACAACATCAACGCCGCTGTCTTTGAGATTAAGTGCGTGAGCGTGACCCTGCGAGCCGTAACCGATAATTGCAACTGTTTTGCCGCTTAACTTCTGAAGGTCGCAATCCTGCTGATAAAATATTCTTGCCATAATAATTACCTCGTTTTTATTAAAGATTTAAGTTTTGACGCAGTATAGAGCTGCCTTTTTCTATTGATGCCGTACCCGTTCGGCAGATTTCAAGGATTGTAAAATCCTTCATAAGAGAAATAAAATCGTCCATTTTTGCTCCGTTGCCGATAAGCCTCAAAACAATGGAATCACGGGAATAATCAATGGTTTCCGCCTTGAACGCCTCTGCCGCCGAATGGATTTCTTCCCTTGCGGCAGGGTCGTTTTTCAACTTTATAAGCATCAGCTCACAGCTTAAGGAATTTTCGTTTGTCAGCTCTTTTATTGAGCATACATCAGGCAGTTTATAAAGCTGATTTATAAGCTGAATCTTGCCTTCTTCTTCGCCGTCAAAGCTGAATGTAATTCGTGAAAATTCAGCCGATTCCGTTTCGCTTGCGGTTATTGAGCTTATGTTGAACTGTCTTCTTCTGAACATACTCGTAAGGCGGTTAAGAACGCCGAATTGATTTCTCACAAGCACAGCCAAAGTGTATCTGTTCATTTTACCGCCTCCAATTCTGTCATGATATCGTCCATACTGCCGCCCGGCGGAAGCATGGGAAGAACAAATTCATCTTTATCAATCAAACAATCTATAACAAATGTTCCGTTATATGAAAATGCTTTTTCAAGAGCATTTTCAAGCTCATCAAGGTTAGTTGCCGCCATACCGTCTGCACCGAAAGCTTTTGCAAGCCCCACAAAATCGGTTTTACGGTCAAGAACGGTGTTTGAATAATGCTTATCATAGAAAAGGGTCTGCCATTGACGCACCATGCCCAGAACTCCGTTGTTCATAATCAGAATAACAAGCGGAACATTATAAGTAACTGCGGTTGCAAGCTCCTGAAGAGTCATTCCGAAGCTGCCGTCACCTGTTACAAGAACGCTTCTTTCCTTTGTTCCGAATGCCGCACCGATTGCCGCACCCGTTCCGAAGCCCATCGTATCGAGTCCTCCGCTTGAAACAAAACGGCGTGAAGTTCTGAAATTCAGATTTTGAGCCGACCACATCTGATGCTGACCGACATCGGTGCAAACGGCGGTGTTTTTTCCGAGATATTTGTTAAGGGTCTGAATTGCATTTCTCGGAGTCAGACCCTCACGGTTATCGGTAAAGCGTTCTTCATCTTTCAGAAAATCAGCCACTCTTGCTGACCATTCCGGCTTTTTACCCTCATTGAGTAATGGCAAAAGCTTTTGCAATGTGAGCTTCACATCACCACGAAGTCCGCAGGCTGCATTGACCGTTTTGCAAAGCTCCGAGCCGTCAACGTCAATGTGAATGATTTTTGCACCCGTTGCGAATTTCTGACGGTTGCCCGTTACACGGTCATTGAAACGGACACCGAGAGATATTATGCAGTCCGCATTGTGCATTGCCATTGACGATGCATAGTGACCGTGCATTCCCTGCATTCCGAGAAATCTCGGGTTATCCGTCGGAATTGCGGAAAGTCCCATAAGAGAGCATCCGACGGGAGCATCAATTTTTTCTGCAAGAGCAAGCATTTCTTCCTGCGCATCTGCTGTTATAAGTCCGCCGCCGAAATAGATGAACGGGCGTTCCGATAAATTAATAAGCTTTGCCGCTTCTTCGATTCTTATATCCTTTGCGGCGTGGCTTTTTTCTTTTTCTGCAGGCAGTTTCGGCTCATATTCGCACGTTGCAATCTGCACATCTTTCGGAACGTCGATGAGCACGGGACCCGGTCTGCCCGACTTTGCAAGCACAAACGCTTCACGAATTGTATCCGCCAGATTTTCAACCTCGCCCACAAAGTAATTATGCTTGGTAATCGGCAAGGTAACGCCCGTTATGTCGATTTCCTGAAAGCTGTCCGAGCCTATCTGCGTTGTGGGAACGTTGCCGCAGATTGCAACCATCGGTATTGAATCAAGATAAGCGGTTGCGATACCCGTTACAAGATTTGTTGCGCCCGGACCCGACGTTGAAATAACAACGCCGACCTTGCCCGTCGTGCGTGCATATCCGTCTGCGGCGTGTGCCGCACCTTGTTCGTGGGCGGTGAGGATATGCGTTATTTCGTTCTGATATTTATAAAGCGAATCGTAAACATTCAGAATCTGACCGCCGGGGTAACCGAAAACGGTTTCGCACCCTTGCTCAATCAGGGTTCTGACGATTATATCCGCACCTGATAATTTCACATTATCACTTCCTCTCAAGCTTTATTTCTGCGGGATAATATCCCACTCGCTATTTGGTTGAATCCATCATTTTGATACCTCCGCAACGGTATCAATTTCAACAAGCACGTTTTTCGGGAGTTCATTAACTGCAACGCAGGAGCGCGCAGGCTTGCCCGTGAAATATCTGCCGTAAACCTCGTTGAATGCGGCAAAATCACTCATATCCTTAAGAAAACAAACTGTTTTGACAACATTTTCAAGACTGCTGTCTGCCGCTTCAAGAACAGCTTTTATGTTTTTACAGACCTGCTTGGTCTGCTCTGTAATTGTTTCTGCTTCAACAACTCCGCTTTCGGGGTTGATAGCTATCTGACCCGATGTGAAAACAAGTCCGTTTGTAACAATTGCCTGTGAATAGGGTCCGATTGCATCGGGGGCATTTTTTGTATATACAGTATTCATGATTATTCTCCTTATTCTACTATTTTAAAGCCTTCTGATTTAAGCGCTTCTTTGATTTCAAGAACGTGGTCATAATTACGGGTTTCCATTGTGATTCGCAGATAACAGCCGTTTACGCTCTCCGTGCTGCCTGCACGCTCGTGATGAACGCCCGTAACGTTGCCTCCGCAGTCTGCGATAATTCTTGAAACATCCTTTAGCTGACCGGGTTTATCAATCAGTTCAATAAGCATACTCGAAGTTCTGCCCGATTTGATAAGACCTCGTTTGATAACTCTTGAAAGGCTTGTAACGTCTATGTTTCCGCCCGAAACAAGGCTTACA
>JAZQKN010000145.1:0-2609 GCA_045542175.1 Acutalibacteraceae bacterium
TCTGTGCAGAGAGCGTTATCAGACCTGCTTATGAGTTGAATGTTCCCGTTATTGCAGGTGAGGGTGATTTCAGGGCGGCTGCTCTTGTTGTTCCCGAAGCGGAAAACGTTATAGTTGAGGCGGTCAAGCCCTGCGAGGATAACGAAAAAGCATTCATCGTGCGTCTTTATGAGGCTGAGGGTACTTATACCGATTGCCCCGTCAGATTTTTTGAGGGTGCGAAAAAGGTCGAGATAACCGATATGCTTGAGGACGTTGAGTCTGTTCTTGAGGGCGATGCTCTGGAGTTCAGACCCTTTGAAATCAAAACACTTAAAATCAGCTACTAAAAGGTGAAAATATGAGAACTTTTACTTTGAAGCTTACCGATGACGGCGTAACCTTAACGGCGTATCTGCCCGAGCAGTCACCTGAAATGAAGCATATGGAAAAGCGTCCCTCGATGCTTGTTATCCCCGGCGGAGCATATATGTTCTGCTCCGACAGAGAGGCAGAGCCCGTGGCATTTGCTTATAATTTGCAGGGCTATAACGCATTCGTTCTGCGCTATACCGTCGGAAAGGGTGCTGCGGCATTCCCGAGACCTCTTGAGGATGCCGAGCTCGCAATGCAGACGATAATCGACAACGCAGAGGAATGGAATGTTGATACCGATAAAATTGCGGCAATCGGCTTTTCCGCAGGCGGACATCTCTGTGCCGCACTTGCAACGATGGGCAGAATCAGACCCGCCGCCGTTATTCTCGGTTACCCCTGCATTCTTGAATCAATCGGCAGAATCCTTGCCGAGCCGATACCGTCACTTGAAAAGAAGGTGGATAAAAACACTTCGCCTGCATTCATTATCCACGCGGCAGAGGATGACTGCGTGCCCGTTGAGAACTCTCTTGCATTTGCATCGGCACTTGCAAAGGAGGGTGTGCCCTTCGAGCTTCACGTTTTTGAAAAGGGTTATCACGGCTTCTCCGTTGCAAACAGCTCCGTTTATGATAAGCAGGAGCACGTTGATTACCTTGCCCACCTTAAATGCTGGGTCGATATGAGCGTACGCTGGCTTGACGGCAGATTTAAATAAACAAAAATATAACCCCTGCAGAAGCAACCAAACATAAATTTGTTGCTTCTGCAGGGGATTTTTTATTTAACAAAACAGAGGTTAAGAATTATTCCGATAATCTTCATCAGCAAGTCAAATCCGAATGACTTTTCGGGTCTTTCAAATCTGCTTTGTTCCGTTTCGGGCAGAATCATAGAGTAATCGTCCTGAGTTATCCTCTTGCGCGAAATGTCCATGCCGTCTCCTACGTAGTAGCTAGCGGCAATAAGGTTCTGATTATCGTCAAAAACAAAGGTAGCTTTATCGTCAAGGTCGAGGAGAAAGAATCCAAGTTGGCTTTCTTTTCCTCCAAACTCAATGAGTTCCCAGCCGATATCATAGAGGGAGGAGTTTGTGTTGAGCGATTCGGGTAAAACCAATTCACCTGATTCAACAAGGCTTGTTAAAATACTTCTTCTGTTATAAGAAAAAGTCTCAATATATATCTTGCCGTAGTCCTTGTGGAAGGTTTCTTCCGAACCATCGAAATACATATAATTATCGAAGGCAGGAAGCATCAGCAATTTGTCAGTATCTTCTGTTAATTCATTTCTGATGACTTCAGTTTTTTCGTTGCCGTAGGCAAGGGTGTAATCAAAGTGAATGCCGAGAGCGGGAATGTGGAGAAACATTCCGTCCTTTAATACATACATATCTGCACCGAATTTTGTCTTTGCTATGAACTCTCCGTATTCGTTCCCGTCTTCATCCTCGCAAAGTCTGATTGATATGTCGCCCATTGCCTGTGCAAAGAGATTCCTTTTCGGTGGAACAAATCGAATTGCTTTTGTTTCTTCAACCCTATTGAAAAACATTTCTGTCTGGGAATAAGCAATAGCACTTGATGAAATTGAAAAGGCAGAAAAAATAAAGATAAACGCCATTAAAACAGAGATAATTTTTTTCATTTGAGAAACCTCCCTTTGATTTGTACGAACATTCGTTACATCATTTATTCGCCGGATTTGCTCAAAACACTCATTATTTTGATGAAAGTTCAAAATTTTTTCTTAACAGACAATATCACGATAAATGATGAATGTCACTATAAAAAATCGGAATCTGTCTTTTTCGGCTGCCGTGAATTATATTCTTTTTATGTGTGCATAATAACATTAATTCTGAATGAAAAATTACGGAGGTAATTTTATGAAAAAAAGAATTTTTGCAATTATTGCCGCAATAACCGTTCTGACAAGCGTTTTTGCATCCTGCACCCGTATGAAGCCTTCGGGCAACGGCGACGGTCCCGACGGAACGGTTACCGAAATCCGCTATCTCAATTTCAAGCCCGAGGTTGCCGAGGTTTATAAGAGGATTTCCGAGGCATATGAAAAAGAAACGGGCGTAAAGCTGATTGTTGTGACCGCCGCTTCGGGCACCTATGAGTCAACGCTCACGCCACGTATGGCAACCGATGAAGCACCTACGCTTTTTCAGATTAACGGCCCCATCGGCTACCCTGCGTGGGCGGTATACTGTGCAGACCTGGGCAATACCGATCTTTATAAGC
>JAZQKN010000146.1:0-30061 GCA_045542175.1 Acutalibacteraceae bacterium
GCAAGAGATTTGCTCTTCCCAACAGCGAAATTATGATTCACCAGCCTCTCGGCGGTGCAAGAGGTCAGGCAACGGAAATCAAGATTGTTGCAGACCATATTCTCAAGACAAGAGAAAAACTCAATAAGATTCTTGCTGAAAACACAGGCAAGTCAATCGAAGAAATTGCCAGAGACACAGAAAGAGATAACTATCTTTCAGCTCAGGAAGCTCTGGAATACGGCCTTGTTGATAAGGTTATAGCTCACAGATAAGGAGACCGCTATGCCCAGAGATGATGAAAGACGCGATAAGCCTTCGGTAACCTGTTCTTTCTGTCATAAGAAGCAGGAGCAGGTTGATAAGCTTATTGCCGGACCCAATGTATATATCTGCAACGAGTGCATTGATTTATGTTGCTCTATAATTGACTCCGAACCTTCTTCAAGACACAGCGATTTTGACGTGGATTCTTTACCGAAACCTCTCGAAATAAAGGAAAAGCTTGATGAATACGTTATCGGTCAGGATAAGGCAAAAATTGCACTGAGCGTTGCCGTTTACAACCATTATAAAAGAATAGGAAGCAAGGGTAATACAGACGTTGAGATTCAGAAGAGTAACATTCTGATGCTCGGTCCCACAGGTGTTGGTAAAACAATGCTTGCTCAGACTCTTGCAAAGATTCTTGACGTGCCCTTTGCAATTGCAGACGCTACAACTCTTACCGAGGCGGGTTACGTAGGCGAAGACGTTGAAAACATTCTTCTTCGTATCATTCAGGCTGCCGACTATGACGTTGAGCGTGCGGAAAGAGGCATAATCTACGTTGATGAAATCGATAAGATAGCAAGAAAGAGTGAGAATCCCTCAATTACCCGTGACGTAAGCGGTGAGGGTGTTCAGCAGGCGCTTCTTAAGATAATCGAAGGCACGGTTGCCAACGTACCTCCCCAGGTCGGCAGAAAGCATCCTCAGCAGGAGTTTATTCAGGTTGATACCTCGAACATCCTCTTTATCTGCGGCGGTGCTTTTGACGGAATCGAAAAGATTATCGAAAAGCGTTCAGGCGGCTCAACTCTCGGCTTTGAAGCTCCCGTAAAGAGCAAGTCGGAGCTTTCGAAAGAGAATCTTATTTTAAAAGCTATTCATCAGGATCTTGTGAAATTCGGAATTATCCCCGAGCTTGTGGGCAGACTTCCCGTTATTACAACCCTTGAAGAGCTTGACAGGGATTCACTTGTAAAGATTCTCACAACCCCCAAGAATGCAATTGTTAAGCAGTATGCGGAACTTTTCAAACTTGATAACGTTGAGCTTGAATTTGACGAGGGCGCACTTGAGGCTATTGCCGATAAAACTCTCGAAAAAGAAACAGGCGCCAGAGGTCTGCGTTCAATAATTGAAAGTGTTCTTATGCCTGTTATGTACAGCGTGCCTTCCGACCCCACGGTTGAAAGAGTTTGTATAACCGCTGCCTGTGTTAACGACGGTGCAACTCCTCTGATTGAGAGAGATCCCAACAGAGCGACAAAAGCAAAAATGGCTCCGCCTCCCAAGGTTACAAAACCCAGGAGCGTAGGTTAATAAAAAATTAACTCCCGAAGTGTTAAAGCTTCGGGAGTTTTTGCTTTGCTGTTTTAATTGTATTTCTTTGACCAGGCGTAGGGGGAGAAGAGCATAAGTATAGGAATAAGCTCAAGTCTGCCCGCAAGCATATCAAACGATAAAACTATTTTGCTGAAAACCGAGAAGTGTGCAAAGTTGCCCGACGGACAAATTGTTGAAAAACCGGGACCAACATTACCGAGGCATGTAATAACCGAGGTAACGGTTGAGGTAATATCAAGACCCTGAAGTGAAACAAGGATAATTGAAATTGCCATAACACCCATATACATACCAAAGAAAACCGAAACGCCTCTTACAACAGGTTCTTCAACTGCCTGTTTATCGATTTTTACGGTTTCAATGCTTCTGGGATTTATTGCTTTTTTGATATCACGGGCACAGCTTTTAACAAGAATCATTATTCGTGAAATCTTGATACCGCCGCCCGTTGAACCTGCGCATGCACCAAAGAACATAAGGATAATAATTATGAATTGCGAAGTTATCGGCCAGTTGCAATAATCGGCTGTTGAAAAGCCTGTTGTGGTTATGATTGACGAAACCTGGAAGAATGAAAGTCTGAAAGCATCGCCCCATGAATAAGCAGTGCCGTAAAGCGAAAGGGCGATGATTACAACGGCTCCTGTAACTATGCCGAGATAACAGCGGAGTTCTTCACTTTTGAGAGCCTGCTTTGCGTGGCCTATTAAAATAAGGTAATAGAGGTTGAAGTTGATACCGAAAAGCAGCATAAACACCGTAATAACCATTTCGACGTATACACTGTTGTATCCCGCAATGCTGTCGTTGAGAATTCCGAATCCGCCTGTACCTGCGGTTGAGAACGAATTGACTATGCTGTCAAACAAAGGCATACCGCCGATGTAAAGAAGAATAATCTCAATAACAGTCATTGCGCAGTAAATACCGTAAAGAATTCTTGCAGAAGCACGAAGTTTTGAAACAAGCTTACCTACCGTTGGGCCGGGCACTTCGGCACGCATAATGTGCATTGAGGTGCTTTCTGTTTTAGGCATAATGGCAATAACAAAAACAAGTATGCCCATACCGCCTATCCAGTGGGTGAAAGCTCTCCAGAAATGGAGACTTTTCGGTAAGGCTTCAACGTTTGTGAGAATGGTTGAGCCTGTTGTGGTGAAACCTGAAACGGTTTCAAAAAAAGCATCAATGAAATGCGGAATGTGGCCGCTCAAATAAAACGGCATCGCACCGAAAAGCGACATCAGAATCCAGCAGAGTGAAACAATAACGTAGCCTTCTTTTGCATAGATTTGTGTTTTCTCGGGCTTTTTTCTTGCCGCAAGCGAGCCTGCAATAACGAGCAACGCAATCGTGACCGCAAAAGCCGTAAAGGTGTTGTCGTGATATATAAGAGCACCTAAAGCAGGAAACGCCAGCAACAGAGCTTCAATCAGAAGAATTCTGCCGATTGAATAAGAAATCATTTTAATATTCATAATTACGCTCCGTCACTCCGTTATGCAAAAATATCGTTAAGGTCTTCGACGATTCTGTTTGCCGTAACAACAATAACGCTGTCGCCCGCCTTCATAACGTCATCACCGCCGGGGAAAATGGGCTTTCCTTTACGGATGATACAGCCGATAAGAAGATTGGGTAAAAGGTCAAGATCTCTGAATGCTATATCAATATAATCAAAATTATCGGGAACAATGAATTCCAGAGCTTCAACCTTACCTTCAACAAGCTTATAAAGAGTCTGCACCTGTGCACTGCCGGCTGAGTTGTGAAGAGCTCTTACGTAGCGGGTAACAAGGTTACTTGCAACGATCTGGGGCGAAACAACGGTTTCAAGACCGATGTCATTGAGAATTGAATATGAATGGCGGTTAACCTTGGTTATAACTTTGTTGACACCCTTTGACTCGGCATACATTGAAACAATGATGTTCTCTTCGTCGATGCCTGTAAGAGCAACAAGAGCGTCCTGATGTTCAAGATGCTGTTCGTCAAGAATATCCTGATCTGTTCCGTCACCGTTTATAACAGTTATTTCGGGGAGCATTTCACTTAAACTGTAAGCCTTGCTTTCGTCGTGTTCAATAAGCTTGATGTTTCGTGCAGTGCCCGAAAGCAGCTTTGAAAGGTAATAACCTATTCTGCCGCCTCCGATAATCATAACGTTTTTGATTTTTTGCTTATAAACGCCGCTCTGCTTCATAAAGCTTGAAAGCTCGGAACGTGTACCTGTTATGCTGATAACGTCGTCGCCTTTGAACACAAAGTTACCGCCGGGGATGTAAACTTCGTTATCTCTCTGAACTGCACATACAATGACCTTTGCTTTAATCTTTTTCTTAATATCATAAAGAGGTGTATCACAGATAATGTTATCCGAATGGATACGCAGTCTGGCAATTTCAACTTTTCCTCTGGCAAAAGAGTCAAGGTTTGCAGCAGAAGGGAAGCGGATAATTCTTGAAATTTCGTTTGCGGTTTCGTATTCGGGGTTAACGAGCATATTGATGCCGAGCTCGTCACGCATAAACTGATGCTGATTTGCATAGTCGGGGTTACGCACTCTGGCAATTGTGTGTTCCGTGCCCATATGGTTTGCAATAAGGCAGGTGAGAATGTTCATTTCGTCAGAGGCGGTTGCCGCAATAACAAGCTTTGCTTTTGCAACTCCTGCTTCTTCAAGAATTTCACAGGTTGCTCCGTTGCCGCAGATACCCATAACGTCATAAGTATCAACAACAGAAGTAACTCTGTCACGGCGAAGGTCAACGGCAACAATATCGTGGCCTTCGGCAACAAGTTGTTTTGTCAGCGTTGTGCCGAGTTTACCCATACCGACAATGATAATATACATTGTTAAATCCTCCGTGAATTATCGGAAATTAAAGTTAATTTTGAGTGTTATTTTGTCTCGATTTTTTTCCATTCCTTGTAAAGGAAAATAAGAGGAATGAAGATGAGAACGGCAACTATTGCCGAAGCAAGATAAATGTGGGGAGCGGGAATGTTGGTGGGAATGTTATATTCATTCATATACTGCTCTGTTGCAAAGTTATTTATAACTGCCGAAGCGATTCTGGGACCGATAACCATAGGCAGAAGAACGGAGAAAATCATTCTGATGCCCTGGAGCTGACCTGCCTTGTCTTCGGGTGTGAAGTCACGGATTGCGGCACCGAGAAGGATCATAAGAAGTCCGTAGCCTGCAAGAGCAAGAAGAGCCGCTGCTGCAAATGCATAAATGTTTTTGCCTGCAAAATAAACAAGAATAAGACCTAAAACAAAGATAGCCGAGCAGGGAAAAGCGATTTTTGCTTTGCCCACTTTATCAATCATTGTAAAGAGCTTAACGAGAAGAGCAACAACGCCGATAAGTGCAATTACTGCAAGAACGATAAAGTAAACGGGAGTTGTTGAGAGGGTTTCCATATTAATATAATGCTCAACGTAAATGAAAAGATAAGGGAAGAAAACCTGGCTTGCGATTGAAAAAACGCCCATGCTCAGAAGTGAAAGATAGAGGGGTTTGTTGTTTTTGATAACTGAGGGTCTGAAACCGTATGTAAGGCATTCGCCAAAGCTTGCGGTTGTTTTGATTCCGTTGCGTGAGTCTTTGATTGTGAAAAGACCGATAATACCGCAAACGGTAACAAGAAGGCCGAGACCAATGAAGCAGGGGCCGTAACCGAAGATGCCTGAAAGTGAGCCGAAAGCGGCGGTAACGACAAGCAGAGCCACAACGGGAAGTACGGCAAGGATAGTTTCTGTTTTTGTTCTGTTTGTAGTATCCGTAACGTCCGTTACCCAGGCGTTAAAGGCTGCATCGTTACTTGTTGAACCCATAAACGTCATAAGGCAGTCCATAACGATAACGATAATTACCGTTGCGGGGATAGCGGCAACGGCGGATGTGCCTGTAAATTTTGAGATGATTTCGGGAGTGATGAAAGCAAAGGACATAACCGTGATACCCCAGATTATGTAGCCCGCACAGATAAAGATTTTTCTCTTGTTGAGTTTATCGCTGAGGCTGCCCATAAGAAGAGTTGTTAAAACGGCGGTTACGGCACTTGCCGCAACCATATTTGCAATGTCATCGGCATTGCCGCCTACACGGTTGAAAAGGTACATATTGAAAAAGTTGTTTTCTACTGCCCAGGCAACCTGACCCATAAAACCGAAGAGAATAAGGTTGATGAGAAGGTTTTTGCCGAGCTTTGTTGATTTCTGCATAATGATACTCCTCCTTATTTAATCAAAAATTTTATAATCAGAAAAGCAATTATACCAATCGCCGCCAATGCTCCGCCGATATAACCGAGCGTATGAAGAGCAATGCTCTGGCGGTCTGTGATGGTTCGCATTATCGGACCGAGGGATTCGCTTTTAAGACCGAATTGCTTGAAGCGTTTGACCTGATGAGTAAATTTTGTCGGATCTTTTTCGTCAATTGTTACCAGTCTTACACAGCTTCTGCAACCGTCGGTATAAGCTCTGAAGCCTGCGGTTTTATGCTGGGCAAGAAGAATACCGTCAACAAATCCGCTGAATTCATTGAGGTGGTCGTGACCGAAGAAAGCACCGAGCACGCCGCCGACTTTTTTCCAGCTTTCAAACTGACCGCTGTTGACGTCGGGGGAGCAGGGGCCTTCGCCCACGTAACCTGAAACACCTTTTTTACCCATATAGTATTTGCCGCTGTGCTTACCGTAGCCCTTTGCGGCAAAGGGTCTTTCCCAGAGTTTTGCTTCTCTTAAAAGCTCATACTCTTCAGGGACGGGTGTATGCTGGAAGATAAAAGATGGCATCGGCTTACCGCCGTTGAGCTCTTTGATTTTTTCGCTTTCTTTTTCAAACCATTCAATCTGGTCTTCGTGAACGTTATCGTAATGCGAAAGCGAACGGTCGTGATAAACGTTGTTTGAATCGATAAACCAGAGACAGAAAAGCGGAGTTTCGCCGTCTGAGGAATATATAAATTCCTTGAAGTTTGCATCGCCTGAAATGGTAGGGTCTTCGTTTCTGATAAGAACTCCGATTTCCTGATACATCTCAACGATTTTGTCGCAACCTCCGTGGTCGTGTTCGTGGTTTCCGAGAACTGCGGCGAGGGGAATACCTCTGCGAAGAATCGGTTCACAGACAGCGCTCATAAGCTCTTTGAACTTCGGAGTATCTGTTTCCCAGAGGTCGGTGTTGCAGTTATCTCCGAGGAAAACGCATAAATCGGGCTTGAATTCATCGAGTGAAGCGTTCATAAGCTTCTGCATATCTTTGAAAGCAGGATTTGTTTTGAAATCGTAATGCTCGTGAATATCGCCGAAAAGAAGAATTTTAAATTTACCGTCTTTGAATTTCAGTTTCATTCCGTTCACCTTAAGTATAATTAATCGCAACTGCAAGCAACATAAGTCCGATTGAAGCTATGCCTTCAAGCAGGAAAAGCTTCCAGGAAAATTTGAGCCACTTGCCGTATGAAATATTAACAAGACCTATGGCAATTATCATAATGCCGCTTGTGGGATAAATAAGATTTGTGAAGCCGTCGCCCAGACAGAAAGCTAGAGTTACGCTCTGGCTTGTTACACCGACCATCTTTGCAAGCGGAAGAACAAGAGGCATAACAAGGAAAGCTTTTGCCGTGCCGCTGCCGATAAAGAATTCCAGAACAACGATAAGTGCAAAGAGCATAAGAATTGCGGCATAGGGCGAAAGAGTTTTGATTTCATTATAAACAAAGTTAAGGATTGTGGGGATAATGTTACCCTGATCAAGAATATATGTAATTGAAAGAATGAAAAGTATAATCGGAATAATGGGGGCAACGGTTTTTATGCCTTCGCCGAAGGAAGCGAGCAGCTTTTTGCCGCGCAGACCCGAAAGGTAGCCTGACGAAACACCGCCTATGGCAAAGAGAATTGCCATACCGGGCATTGAAATCATACCTTCGGCACCGATGACGAAATCGAGGATTATGCAGGCGATAACACCGCTCAGGCAACCGATGAAAGCTTTTGCGGCTTTCTTTGTGTCAGGATTATAAAGCACTGCCATGCTGTCGCCGAGGCTGTATTTTTCACGCAGAGTGATATCAGTTTCGTAGCAGAGCGATTTTTTTGGATTCTTCTCAATCCGTTTTGCGTAAAGAGTTGTGAAGAGTGCGAGAATAAGGTAAACAACCGCGAATACCATTATTCTGAAAGCAAGACCCGAAAACAGGGGAAGACCTGCCATTTTCTGCACCGTTGCAACATTAAAGGGATTAAAGGTTGCGGCAGTGAAGCCGAAAGCAACCGAAACAAGGCTGATGCAAAGACCTACAAACGAGTCCCAGCCAAGAGCCAGAGAAATTGCAACTGCAATAGGTACAAGGGTAACCGATTCTTCAAGAATGCCCGCCGTTGAGCTTAAAAACATACAGGCAAAAATCATTATGTTAAGAAGAAGATATTTTTTTGAGCTGAATCTTTCGATAATAACTGCCATAAGGTATTTAAGAATTCCGCATTTGTCAAGAATCAGAAACGTTCCGCCGATTATTACGATAAAAAGAATAATCGCAAGACCCGTAACGGCGTTGCTTGTGCCAAAAACAAGAATGGGTGCAAGGAATATTTTCCATATCGGCATTTTATCTTCAATGGGAGTATAAGTACCGTTGATGATGCTGCCGTCAGCGTCTGTTTCGTAAACGCCGCGGGGCATAACCTGTGTAAGTACTCCCGCAAAAGCCATAATTGCAACAAGCAGAAGACATATTGTTACAATAGTCTTTTTGTTAAGCGAAATACCTATTGAGTTTTCCGCCGCCTTTTTGTCGGTTGTTTTGCTCATTTTTCTTCCTCCGCGTCAGGAACAAAATTTATAATTATCACTATTCTACCAAAAACGGATATAATTTGCAATATTATTATTAAATATATTATTTTATTTATAAAGCAATTTTGTATTGAGAAAAATTTACTTTTGTGATAAAATGAATAAAAAACCGAAAAGAGGTTGTTTTTATGAAAAAAATTATTGCTTTTATTGTAACGGCGGCAATGCTCGTTTCCGTTTGCGTGCCTGGCATTTCGGCAGCGGCATCGGACTGCGATTGCGGTGAGCTTCCAACAATTTACGTAAGCGCCCTCGGCAACAGTGATATTTACGCAAATTACGGCACTGAAGACGAACAGCTTCTCTTCAGACCCGATACAATGACAATCATCAAGCTTGTTGCAAAGCTTCTCCCCGCTATCGGCATTCTTGCCCTTACAAAGAACTATGAATATTTCGGCGACGTTCTTAACGATGCTGTGTTTGATGCTATGGGCGACCTCAGACTTGACGGCAACGGAAATTCGCTTCCTCACGTTCAGGCGGTTTACGAGAATTCAACCGACCCCGAACACGGCAAGGGCTACAGCTATTATTTCCATTATGACTGGCGTCTTGACCCCGTTGAAAGTGCGGGCAAGCTCAACGATTACATTCAGGTAATCAAAGGCGTAACAGGTCATAATAAGGTTAACATCAAGGCATCGTCAATGGGCGGCGTTGTTGCAATGTCATACTTCAATGAGTATGGCTACAATGACGTTGCAGCCTGCGTTTTCCAGTGCTGTCCTCTTCTCGGCACAGACGTTGCGGGCGACCTTCTTGCAAGAAAGGTAAAGCTTGACGGTAAGGCTCTTCTTGATTACGGCATCACAGCTCTTCCTCCCGAAGATTTCGGCGGAGCTCTTCTTAACGGTCTTTTCTACGTTCTTTATTACAGCGGTCTTATTGACGGCGTAATGGGTCTCGGTAACAATATCCTTAACAACCTTAAGGATAAGGTTTTTGACGAGCTTCTCACACCCGTATTCGGAACGGTTCTCGGTCTTTGGGCATTTGTTCCCGAAGATACTTATGAACAGGCGAAGGCAATCAACCTTGACCCCGAAACACAGGCAGGTCTTATCGCAAAGGCTGATTATTACCACTATAACGTACAGGGCAGAGCAGAAGAAATTCTTACAGGTGCGGTTGATGCGGGCGTAAGAATTATGATAGTTGCGGGTTACGATATTCAGAGAACTCCTCTTGTTGAGTCAATGGACAACGACAGTGACGCAACGGTTGATACAAAATACGCTTCAGCAGGCGCAACTGTTGCTCCCAGAGGCGAAGTGCTTGCAAGCACAGGCGTTGCTTCTTGTGGACACAACCATGTTTCACCTGAAGGTGACATCGACGCTTCAACCTGTATTCTTCCTGAAAACACCTGGTTCCTCAAGGGTATGCTTCACTCAACGGGACACGACGGTATAGACGAATTCTATAACTGGTTCTTCTATTCAGAGGAAGACTGCGACGTATGGACAAATCCCGCCTATCCTCAGTTTATCGATGACGATAAACCCAATCAGCGTCTTATTCCCATGGGCAATTTTGCTGACGGTGTTGAAGCTCCCGAGGTTGAAGACGGAGACTCATTCCACGATAAGTACGTTGAATATGCAATGCCCGTTATTGAAACAGTAATCGGCTTTATTGAAAAAATCAGATAAAAGCGGATAAAAACCGTAAACAGATAAAAAATAATCGGGAGAATTTGTTTCTCCCGATTTTTTGTTTGCGGTGATTTTATGAATGCGAGAATAAAGCTTGATGCAAGGCAGGCTATGACAGGCAGAAAAAGACGCCTTAATCTGCTTTCAGTTGCGGCGGTAACGGTTTTTGTGCTGAGCGTTGCGGGTACGCTTACCAACACGTTTTTCAGAAATAATTTGTTTGCCGTTGCGACGGTTTCGGGTGTGGTTATTTATATTCTGAAAGCACTGGTCAGCTATAAAACACAGCTTGAAACGCTGAGCCTTGCAAGAAATATACCCCGAATCAAAACGGAAAAACACGAATATTTCAGAGCGGTGTGCCTTTCGGCTTCGGTTTCAGTGCTTAAGTTTATTGAGATAACTGTTTTTGAGTTTCTGCCTGTTTCGGCTCTGAGCGTTCTTTATTTTTCACTGAGAGGCAACGGAGTCAGCCGAAAAGTATTTTACGTTGTGATAGCGGGAACGGTTTTGCTGGCGGTAACAGGCTTCTTTTTCTGGATTGTTTCAGTGCAGAAATATTCACGGGCGAGGCTTTTGCTTGCGGCTTATCCCGGCATTACCGTTGCGGATGCCCTGAAGCTGAGCGTAGCAGGAATGAGAGGAAGACTTCTTTCGGCAGTACGGTTTAAATTCAGCTTTCTGCCCTGGATTCTTCTGTGTGTTTTAGTGTTTCCTCTTATTTTTGTGATACCCTATTATAATCAAAGCGTCACCTGTTTTCTGTTAACAGATGACGCTTTTTTTACTTAATCTTAATTTTGAAAACGGCTTTTTTAATCTTATCGTAGCCGATGTTGATGCAGGGCTTGTGTGCATCGCAAGGGGCGAGAAATACGAAAGTGCCCGCCTCAAGAGCAACTCTTGTGCTCTGACAGCTCTGACCTGTAAAGAACTCAATGTCGGGTGAGTATCCGCCCGATTCAAGTCCGTTTTCGGTGGGGATAACGTCGATTGCTTCGCCGCCGATTATAGCGTACTGCAAATCGTGATATTCCCTGTGAGCTTCAAATTTATCGTTTTTGCCGGGCTCGTATTCTGAAATATTAACCTTTACGTTTTCATTGATTTCGTAGCTTCCGCAAGGGAGAGATGCAAAATCGTTTTCTTCAATGAATTTTACCATTGCGTCGAATTCGGCATTGAATGAAGCGTAGTTTCTTAAATTCTCAATTTTATCAAATATCATAACGGAAACGTCCTTTCATTTGCTTTGAATACAATTATACACCCAAAATCTTAAAATACAATAATCAATCTTGTTTTTCGGAATGTTTTTTGTGGTATAGATAAGAACAGATAACGGGAATTATAACCATTAAAAGAACAACGGACATAAAGAAATAAAAGAATATTTTCTGTGTCAGAAACGAGGTGAGAATAATGAAAATTCCGCCCGAAAACCAGAGCTTGCCCGCTATTCTGTGGGTATAATTCCAGTTGCCCTCGTCGTTGAGAGTCCACGGAATTTTAATGCCCATACTGTAGTTTTGCTTGCATTTGGGCAGATAATTTCCGATAATCACAAACATCAGACCGAAGAAAAGCGAAAAGATAATGTTGATATTGAGCTCATAACCCAACGCGAATGCGAGAACAACACTGCTTGTGAGAATGGAAATACAGGGACAAATCCACAAAACAAGGCGAAACATTTTGTCGGTTATATTTTTGCGTTTGGGGTCAATGCTTGTTACAAAACTGCACACCCAGTGCAAAACAAACAGAAAAACAGGCATACCGAAAACGGCAAAACCCTTGCCGCTGAAGCCGTCTGCAACGCCGTCTGCATTGAAATGAGTTGCGATTTTATCGGGAAGAGAATTCCATAAAATCAGCCCCGCAACAATCGGTAAAAGCGTTATAATTGAAGTGATTGCAATCATTTTTATATTCTTTTTAATCATCGGTATTTTCTCCTTTCAGCTCGGTAATCCAAAGCATAATTTCTTCAAGCACCGAGGTGTTTATTTCATAAAATATATATTTTCCGTCACGCTCATCTCTTATGAGGTCTGCTTCTTTCAAAACGGCAAGATGCCTTGAAATTGCCGCAAAGCTTATCGGAAAGCGCTCGGAAATTTCGCCCGCTGACAGGCTTTTCTCTTTAAGCATATTCAGAATTTCGCGTCTTGTAGGGTCAGCAAGGGCGCGAAGAGTATTTTGCAGACTCAAAAAACTCACCTCTCATTTAACATTTAACTTAATTGTTAAATGAATTGTAGCACAGATTTCCGCCTTTGTCAACAGGGGAATTATTGACACGGATTTTCTGTTATGATAAACTTAATCCATAATAAAATGAAAAGGGGAAAAATCTTGAAAAGTATAATCTGCGTTGTTCTTGCATTTTTGCAGACTCTTCTTTTTTCAGTAAATAAAATAGATTCCAAAACCCAGACAATCGGGGTTAATAAATACGAAACCTATCAGACCTTTGAGGGTTTCGGCACAAGCTCCTGCTGGTGGTCGCAGACAATCGACAGCGACGAAACAGCAAGGGAGATTGCAAAGCGTCTTTATGACGACGAAACGGGTCTGGCGCTTGATATTTACCGTTATAACATCGGCGGCGGCGAGCACGAAAATCCCGATTGCCGCATCTGGGATACCTCAAGACGCACCGAGAGTTTTTATGTTTTGAATTCAGAAACAGGCGAGTATGAATATGATTTCACCCGTGACGCAAACGCAAGAAGAATGCTTGATTATGCTGTTGAATACGGTGCAAGCGAGGTTGTTCTTTTCTGCAACAGTCCTCATTTTTCAATGACAAAGAGCGGTCACGCATCGGGCGGTCTTGAGCCTTATACCTCAAATCTGCCCAAAGAAAACTATCAGGCTTTCGTTGACTACGTGCTTACGATTGCCGATTGGTTTGTAGAGCAAGGGTATCCCGTAACCGCAATTTCGCCCATCAACGAGCCTCAGTGGAGCTGGGGCGGAGAATGGGTCGGTCAGGAGGGCTGCCACTATACAGCCGATGAAGCAATTGAATTGCTTGAGCTTTTTGCGGTGACAATGCAGGAAAGAGGCTGCGAATATGCTCTGAGCGGACCCGAAAACGGTCAGATGTCCCCCGAATATTATGAATATATCGATAAATTCTTTGCAAGCGAAATTCTTAATGAATTCTGCGATACCTACAGCGGTCACAGTTACTGGATTGATAACAGATATGACCTTAAATCAATGGTCGGAACAAAGTTCGCTCAGCAGTATCCGGGCAAAAAACTCGAGATGAGCGAGTGGTGTGAATTGCCTATGCGCCTTGATTCAACCACGATAGACAGCGGACTTTATATGGCGAATATCATCGCACAGGATCTGACTCTTATGAATGCCGTTTCGTGGCAGAGCTGGACGGCCGTTAACGGCGACGGAGTGCTTGACAGGGTTAACGGTGAGCTTGTAACCTACTACCGCTACTATGCCTACAAACAGTTTTCCGCTTTCATAAAACCCGGTATGGTACGCGTTGAGGTTATGGACAGCTTTGAAGAAAACAGCAAGCTTGTCAAAGCCGCTTTTATGAATGACGAAGAAACCGTTATTATTATCATCAACAATGAAACTTCGGATATTGACATAAAACTCTCGGGTCTTTACAGGTCGGCGGAAATCTACCGCACGGACGCAGAAAGCAACTGTGAGCAGGTATATTCGGGCAGACCCTGTCTGAAAACAACTCTCCCAGCAAAGAGCATAACAACAATCGTTTATGAAAACATATAATAAAAACCTCCGAGCCGAAACTCGGAGGTTTTTTGATTTATTCGCTGAACAATGCGTTTTCTAATCCGTCAATATCGTTTGTATAATAAATATCAAGAGAAGCAAGAGTCTCGTTGTAGAGGAACATAATGTAAATGGATTCGTCGTCACTCATTGCGTCGACAAGGAAAGTGTTGCAACCGTCGAGTGTACCTGCTTCAGAAGTGCCGATTAAATATCCTTTTTCTTCAAGTACAGATAAATGATTTTCAAATTCCTCTCTTGTAACGCCTACGTAGGAGCAGTCACCGTTAAAAGAGAACAACCATTTTGCGTGCAAACCGCCGTCGTATTCTCTCAAAACGGTTTCACCGTTAACGTACTCATAGTAATAAGGCTCTGCACCGCTGAAGCCTTCAAATCCGTATGAAATCGCAGAAAGCTCGGAGGGGAACATATCTACGCAGGGAACAATGTGCACGGTGACATCCTGAGTGCCGTCGACAATGGCCTCCGTACCTACAATACGAATCAGATACTTACCGTCCTGCCAGGCACCGTGAATGCCTGTGGGATAATACGTGCCGTCAGCAACTTCTTTTATGCCGCCTTTGTATCCCGCGTCCTTGAGTGACTGTGAAAAAAGAACAAGGGTAACGTATTTGCATATAAACTTGAGTTCAACGTATTCAGAGGGGTATCCCGTATCTTCCGAATACGGCTTCTTTACAATCGAAAGGTTTGAAATGCCCTGAGGAATTTCAGGAAAGTTTTCGGGCAGAAGCTCCGCGGTGCTGACGTTTTGCTGTGTGGAGCCTGATGATACGTCTGCGGAGGGTAAAGTGTAGTCATCCCAGCTTGTGGCATACTCCTGACTCAGACTTGAGGGGTTATCCACGTTGACGTATTTTATATTATCCTGTTCATTGTTACTGCACGCAAAGAGAAACAGGAAAGAAAAGCAAAGTAAAAGAGCGATCGTTCTTTTCATAAGCAAACTCCTTATATATTAAATCTGTACATTATAATAACACAAAAATTTCGGTTTTTCAACCTGCTATTGCCTGAAATAACGGTTTATGATATAATAACTTTCAATGCAGGAAAGGAGGGATAAAATGCCGAGAAAAATAGACTATACCGTTACGGAAGAATATGACGGCAGAAAGGTTATACATTTTCTGCGGGGTTACTGCGGCGTTTCGTCCCGATTGCTGCGGAGTATAAAATTTACCGAAGACGGGATGAAGCTCAACGGCGTGAAAACAAGGACGGTCGACCGTCTGAAGAGCGGCGATACGGTAACGATAACCATTCCCGATGACGAAAATGCACCCGAGCCGCTTGCGGCGGAGATTGACGTTATCTATGAGGATGACGATATTCTCGTTATAAACAAATCACCGTTTATGGCAATGCATCCCACCCACAATCATCAGGGTGATACGCTTGCCAACGCCGTTTCGGCTTATCTGAAAGAGAAGGGGAATACGGCTTCTTTCAGAGCGGTCGGAAGACTTGATAAAGGCACTTCGGGACTTGTTGTCTGCGCACTCAATCCGTTTGCGGCGGGCAAGCTTTCGGGTAAAATAACGAAAGAATATTCCGCCCTTGTAGAAGGCAGAGTTGAAAAAACGGGAACTGTTGACGTTCCGATTTACAGACCAGATCCGATGAAAACCCTGCGCGCCTGTTCATACGAAATCGGAGTCGAGCCTGCGGTTACGCACTGGCAGACGGAAAAAGCTTTCGACGGTGCAACGCTGATAAATCTCAGGCTTGAAACGGGCAGAACCCATCAGATAAGAGTTCATATGTCGTATATCGGGCATCCGCTTGCGGGCGATACAATGTACGGTAATTTTCTTCCCGAAATCGGACATCAGCTTCTGCATTGCCGAAGATGCAGATTTATTCACCCCGTAACCGAAGAAGAAATGTGCTTTGAAGCTCCGTTTCCCGAAGATTTCAGGTCGGTAATGAACGCTATGAATGAATAATTATCCGAATATTCTATAAAAATACATAATTTACTTGATTTTTTAATATTTAATGTTATAATTAAACCATCAATTATACGGAGGTCAAAACAATGAAAAGATTTACAAGAATAATTGCATTAATTATGGTTGTTGCTCTTATGGTACCCGCATTCTGGGGCTGTAAGAAAGAAGAAAACAAACTCATTATGGCAACAAACGCACAGTTCCCCCCCTATGAATACTATGAAGGCAACAAAATCATCGGTATCGATGCTGAAATTGCTGAGCTTATCGCAAAAGAACTCGGTATGGAACTTGAAATCACAGATATGGATTTCAACGGTATTCTCGGTGCTGTTCAGAACGGCACAGCTGATATCGGTATGGCAGGTATGACAGTTACCGAAAAGAGAAAAGAATCAGTTAACTTCTCAAATACATACGCAACTGCAGTTCAGGTAGTTATCGTTAAGGAAGGCTCCGCAATAAAGACAATCGATGACCTTGCAGGCAAGAAGATCGGTGTTCAGGAAGCTACAACAGGCGACATTTATGCAACAGACGATTTCGGCGAAGAAAACGTTCTCAGATACAACAACGGTCCCACAGCTATCCAGGCTCTTCAGAACGGAACAATTGATGCTGTTATCATCGACAACGAACCCGCAAAGGCATTTGTAAAAGAAAATGCAGGTCTCACAATTCTTGAAACTGCTTATGCAGAAGAAGAATATGCAATCGCTGTTGCAAAGGGCAACGATGAGCTCCTTGAAAAAATCAACGCAGCTCTCGATAAGCTTACAGAAAACGGCGAAATCGATAAGATTATTGACAAGTATATTCCCGCTGAATAATTCTTGAATCCAAAACGTTAAGGGCAGGCGATGTCTGCCCTTAATTTATGCTTTATAATTCGGAAAGGTGGTTGCGTTTTGAGAGAGAAAATATCATCAAAAACGCTCACGTTAATTATTATCGGTCTTGTTGCTGTGCTGATTTTTGCAATGGCAATTCCCGCTTTTGCTGCTTCGGGTGAAAGCGGAGGTATTGCAGGGGCTTTTCAGGGTATAAAAGACGATGTATATAACGTACTTATCAAGGACGGTAACTACAGACATATTACCGACGGTCTGCTTGTTACAATTGAAATTACTCTTGTTGCGTTGGTTATCGGTCTTGCAATCGGTTTCCTTGTTGCAATTATCCGCTCAACCTACGAAAAAACAGGCAAGCTCGGAATTCTCAATGCAGTTTGCAAGCTTTACCTTACGGTTGTAAGAGGTACACCCGTTATCGTTCAGCTTCTTATTATCTATTATCTCTGGCTCGGCAAACCGAATATCGGTCTTACTCCCGACGTTACCGCAATGATTGCTTTCGGTATCAACTCGGGTGCTTACGTTGCCGAAATCATCCGCTCGGGTATTATGTCCATTGATAACGGACAGTTTGAAGCGGGCAGAAGCCTTGGCTTCTCTTACACAAAGACAATGGTTTATATCATTATGCCTCAGGCATTCAAAAACGTATTGCCAGCACTTGCAAACGAATTTATCGTTCTTCTTAAAGAAACTTCGGTTGCAAGCTTCATCGCCGTAAAGGATATGATGAAGGGTGCAAACGCTCTTGTTGGTTTTACGTACAATATGAACGTACCTTACATTACTGTAGCCGTAATTTATCTTGTTCTTGTTTTACTGCTTCAGAAGGGCGTAACCCTTATCGAAAGGAGGCTGCGTAACAGTGACCACTAACAATGAAACTGTTATCAAAGTAACCGGTCTTAAGAAACATTTCGGCGACTTGCAGGTCCTCAAGGGTGTTGATACCGAAATCCGTAAGGGCGAGGTTATTGTTGTTATCGGACCTTCGGGCTCGGGAAAATCAACTTTCCTCCGTTGTCTTAACAGACTTGAAGAACCCACAGACGGAAAGATTGAATTCAACGGCGTTGATATTACCGATAAGAAGGTAAACATCAACAAGCACCGCGAAAAGATGGGAATGGTTTTCCAGCAGTTCAATCTTTTCAACAATCTCACCATTCTTAAAAACATAACCCTTGCTCCCGTAAAGCTCGGTCTTATGAGTAAACGTGAAGCGGAAGAAACCGCGATGAATCTGCTTAAAAGAGTCGGTCTTGAAGATAAGGCAAACGTTTACCCTTCGCAGATTTCGGGCGGTCAGAAGCAGAGAGTTGCGATTGTAAGAGCTCTTGCAATGAATCCCGAGGTTATGCTTTTCGACGAGCCCACTTCAGCTCTTGACCCCGAAATGGTAGGCGAAGTTCTCGACGTTATGAAAGAGCTTGCACTTTCAGGTATGACAATGGTTGTTGTAACTCACGAAATGGGATTTGCAAAGGAAGTTGCTTCAAGAGTTATCTTCATTGACGAGGGTGTTATTATGGAAGAAAACACTCCTCAGGAATTCTTCGAAAATCCCAAGAATCCCAGACTTAAAGAGTTCCTTTCAAAAGTGCTTATATAAAAGAAAAAGGCGTACCGTCCGGTACGCCTTTTTTATTTATCAGTAAACAATGTTTATAGGATTGCCCTTTGCGAAAGCGTCAAGATTCTTATGGCAGATATCCATAAGTTTTGCTCTTGTTTCGTATCCTGCCCAGGCAATGTGCGGTGTAATATAGCAATTTTTGAGTCCGAAAAGAGGATTGTCAGCCTTCGGAGGCTCGCTTGAAAGTACGTCGAGACCCGCTGCAGCGATAACTCCTGTTTCAAGAGCTTTTGCAAGGTCGCTTTCGTTAACAACCTGACCTCTTGAAGTGTTGATAAGCATGGCGGTTTTCTTCATTCTTGAAAGAAAACCCGCATTCACCATTCCCTCGGTAAGAGGGGTGAGGGGGCAGTGAAGCGAAACGAAATCGCTCTTTGCAAGAAGAGTATCTTTGTCTGTAAATTCAACGTTTTCAAACGGTGCGGGATGATTGGTTGAAGCGATAACGTTCATTCCGAAAGCAGCGGCGATTTTTGCAACTGCTTTACCGATACTGCCGAAACCGATGATACCGATTGTTTTGCCCTGTAATTCGGTTAGAGGCGTTTTCCAATAGCAGAAATCCTTGCATTCAGACCATTCACCCGAATGAACGGAATTGCTGTGAATTGCAACCGCGTTTGTATGCTCGAGAATGAGCGCAAACGTAAGCTGAGCAACGGCGGACGTGCTGTAAGACGGAATATTGCAAACGGGTATGCCTGCGTTTTTGCAGTATTCATAATCAACTATGTTATATCCCGTGCTGAGAAGTCCTATATATTTAAGGTCGGGCAGAGCCTTGAGCAGATTTTCACGAAGCGGAGTTTTATTTGTGATGACGATGTCACAGCCTTCAACTCTTTCTTCGATAAGCTCTGCGGGAGTCCTGTCATAAACGGTGTATTCGCCGTATTCCGAAAGCCATTCCCACGAAAGGTCGCCAGGATTTTCGGCAAAGCCGTCAAGTACGGTAATTTTCATTTAATCAACCTCCAAAGTGTTACGGATACATTATATCACAAACCTGAACAAAATAAATAGTAAAATCATTAATTTTATTATTGACCGAATGGCAATAATATTATAAAATAAACTATATATGTAAAGAAGCAAGTGAGAGTTGAGGTGAGGAATTGACCGATAAACAAAAACCCAAAAAATATCTGCTTTTTGGCGGTCTGGTATTCCTCGTACTCGGTATCGTTGCGGCAATCCTGATTTTCTCACTGCAGTTTGAGGGACTGTGGAAATGGTACGTTCAGCTGCGTGAACAGTTGCTTGAAACTGAAAGAAGAATAGCGGCTATAGAAAATCTCTGGCAGTTTTTCTTTGCAATAATTATTCTGTTTCTGATAGAGGGATTGCTTCCGATTTACCCGATTTCATCCGTATGTTTCCTGTCCGGAATCGTGTTGCCGATGTATTATTCAATTCCCGTCAATATAATCGGCTTTTCCGTAACGGTTACGATAATGTACTTTTTCGGCAAAAAAACAGGTGCTGGAAATGCGTGGCGGCTTATCAGAAAAAATATCAAGCTCAGACGGCTTATTCAGCAGGACGGCAAGGGGAATCCCGCTTTGCTCATACTTCTGCGATTGGTGCCGTTTATGCCTATTAACAGTATTTCGAGAATCTACGGTTCGTTCAGTTTCGGCTATTGGCGTTATCTTCTGCTTTCCATAATCGGATTTATGCCTAAACTGATTTCATTCACGTTTGTCGGACGTAACCTTCTCGACCCGTTTTCAACGGGATTCCTTGTTCCTGTAATGGTAATTTGCCTTTCAACGGGAATATCGTTGCTTTCGGTTGACGGAGTCTGGCTGGCGGCAGAAAAAATAGTGAAAAATGAAAACGAAAAACGTATAAAAAGACTTGAAAAGAAAGGAAGTAAACAGAAATGAAAACTTCAGAATTGAAAAAGGTGCTTATAACAAACGAATATGATGCAGCTTTCGGAAAAATCTATAAAAGCGAAGATATCGCAAAGCAGAAAGAGAGATATATCAAAATCGCTGAAAGCTTTGAACAGCTTTACGGCGACGGCAGAGAAGTCAACATTTTCAGTGCTCCCGGCAGAACTGAAGTAGGCGGCAATCACACAGACCATAACCACGGAATGGTGCTTGCGGCAGGCGTTAATCTTGACGCAGTTGCAGTTGCGGGAAAGAATGACGAAAACATTGTCAGAGTAAAGTCTGAGGGCTATAAAATGGACGTTGTTGACCTTTCAGACCTGAGCGTTATGCCCGATGAAAGAACACACTCCGCTTCGCTTGTAAGAGGCGTTTGCGCGGGCTTCAAAAACAGAGGCTATAATATCGGCGGCTTTGATGCGGCAACAGCTTCAGACGTTCTTTCAGGCTCTGGACTTTCATCGTCAGCGGCTTTTGAAGTTCTTCTCGGCACAATGCTTAATCACCTTTATAACGAAGGCAAGGTAAGTGCGGTTGAAATTGCACAGATTGCTCAGTTTGCCGAAAACGAATATTTCGGTAAGCCCTGCGGTCTTATGGACCAGATGGCTTGTTCCGTAGGCGGTTTTGTTCAGATTGATTTCAACGATCCCTCTGCACCTGTTATCAATAAGGTTGATTTCGATTTTGCTTCGTGTAACCACGCTCTTTGCATTGTTGATACAGGCGGAAACCACTCCGACCTTACCGACGAATATGCAGCAGTAAGAGGCGAAATGGAAGCTGTTGCTTCAAAGTTCGGCAAGGCTGTTCTTCGCGACGTTGACAGAAACGAATTTGAAAAGAATATTTCGATTATCCGCGATTCGGCGGGCGACAGAGCCGTTCTTCGCGCAATGCATTTCTTCAATGAAAACGTACGCGTTGAAAAACAGGCAGCAGCTCTTAAATCAGGCGATTTCGATGCATTCAAAGAGCTTGTTATCGACAGCGGATATTCTTCATATATGTACAACCAGAACGTTTATACCTGCAAGGCTCCCAACGTTCAGCCTGTAAGCGTTGCGCTTGCAATCTGCAGTGACGTGCTCAAGGGCAAGGGCGCATGGAGAGTACACGGCGGCGGCTTCGCGGGAACAATCCAGGCTTTTGTGCCCGCTGATGTACTTGATACTTTCAAGAGCAGAATCTGTTCCGTTTTCGGCGATAATTCCTGCTACGTTCTTAAAATCCGTCCCGTAGGCGGAATCAAAATTGTTTGATAATATTTCGGAGATGAAGTTATGACAAACTACAGCGAAGTTTATGCTTTGCTTAAAGAGTTATGCGGAGCAAAGGGCGTTTCGGGTGCGGAAAATGCCGCAGCCGCAGTCGCCGCTGAAATGCTCGCAAAATATATGCCTGTAAAGACCGATGCACTCGGCAGTGTTACAGGCAGAAAAGAGGGCAGAGGTATCCACATTCTGCTTGATGCTCACCTTGACCAGATCGGACTTATCGTTACCGCGATTGATTCCGAGGGATTTCTCAAGGTTGCCAAGTGCGGCGGAGCCGATTGCAGAGTGCTTGCCGCCGCCGACGTTACGGTGCACGGCAAAAAAGATGTTTTCGGCATTGTGGCATCAACACCGCCCCACCTTGCAAAGCCTGATGAAGCAAAGAAAGCAACGGGCTTTGATAATATGATAATTGATATCGGTATGACCGAAAAAGAAGCAAAGGAAACTGTTTCACTCGGCGACAGAATAACCTTTAACGGCGAATGGAAAGAGCTTGCCGGCAACAGAATCAGCTCGGCATCGGTTGATGACCGTGCGGGCGTTGCGGCAATTCTCCGTTGCCTTGAAATTCTTGAGAAAAAGAAAGTCGACTGCAATCTCAGCGTAATTTTTTCCGTACAGGAAGAAACAGGCGGAAGCGGAGCTCAGACAGGGGCATTTTCTGCCGCGCCTCAGGAAGCAATTGCGGTTGACGTAAGCTTTGCATCTGCTCCCGGTGTAAGCGGCGAGAAATATGCCGCGCTCGGAAAAGGCACGATGATAGGCTTTGCACCGTCGCTTGATTATGCGATGAGCAAAACTCTTGAAAGAATTGCAAAAGAAAAAGATATTCCTTATCAGCCCGAGGTTATGGGCGGCAAAACAGGAACAAACTGCGACGAAATTCAGGTTTCGGGCGCGGGGGTCAAAACCGCTTTGCTATCCGTACCGCTTCGCAATATGCACACTGCAATTGAAGTGTGTGACCTTGAGGATATAGAAAATACCGCGAAGCTTATGGCGGAATATATTGCCGAAAGGAGCGGGGCAGATGCTTGAATTAATTAAAGAACTCAGTCTGCTTTCGGGTATTTCGGGCAGAGAAGATGCGGTAAGAGATTATATAATTAAAAAGATTGAGGGATTTGCAGAGTACAGCGTTGACCCTCTCGGAAATCTTTTGGTATTCAAAAAGGGTAAGAATCCCGCTGAAAACAAAGTTATGCTCGACGCTCATACAGATGAGGTCGGATTTATCGTAACGGGCATAACATCCGATGGCTTTCTCAGATTTGCGAAGGTCGGCGGAATAAACACAAAAGTATTTATCGGCAGAAGTGTTAAGGTTGGTGAAAATGCTGTAAACGGTGTTTTCGGTATAAAGCCCATTCATCTGACCGATAAAGATAAAGCCGACGAAATCCCGTCAGATGACGACCTTTATATCGATATCGGTGCAAAGGACAAAGAGGAAGCCGAAAAGCTTGTTTCTTTGGGCGACGCCGTATGGTTTGACAGCGAGTTTGTTGAATTCGGCAACGGATTCATAAAGTCAAAGGCGCTCGATGACAGAGTGGGCTGTGCGATTCTTATTGAAATGATAAGAAGCGAGCTTGAATACGATATGTGGTTTTCTTTCAGCACACAGGAAGAAATCGGCACAAGGGGAGCTCAGGCTTCGGCTTTCACAATCGCACCCGATTACGCAATAGTTGTTGAAACAACAACTGCAGCGGATATTTCGGGGGTTAAAGATGAAAAAAGAGTCTGCATCTGCGGCAACGGCGGTGCGGTTTCATTTATGGACAGAAGCACGGTTTATAACAAGGCTCTTTTTGACAGAGCTTTTGAAGTCGCAAGGGAAAAGAATATTCCCTGTCAGCCCAAAACACTTGTTGCGGGCGGAAACGATGCGGGCGTAATTCATAAAAGCAGAGGCGGTGTTAAAACTCTCACCGTTTCGGTGCCTTGCAGATACCTCCATTCACCCGGTTGTGTAATCAAGTATTCCGATGCCGAAAACAGCCTTAAGCTTATAAAAGCTCTGGCGGAGGATTTTGCAAAATGATAACTCTTTGCAAAGATTGGAATGAGCTCGGATTTTTGCCGCCTGATGCTTTTGCGGCAAGAATTACGGCTCTTGCCCTTACATACGGATTTGAGCAGAATTTTGCTTTGTTCTGGGTGCAGAAAAACGACGAAGAGCCCGTTGCGGCTATCAGCCGAGTTGACGGCAGTATGACTCTTTGTTGCACTGAAAAAGCTGATTTTGGAGAGCTTGCGGCTTTCATAAATGCGGTCGGTTATTCCGCTCTTATCGGCAATGAAGAGAGCTTTTCAAAGCTTGGACTTGCCGCGTCAAACGGCTCGTACATCGTTGAATATCAAGGCGCAAGCGTTTCCGACGAAAGCGGAATTTCGTGGGATTGCGATAAGAAAAAGGTCTATAATCTGCTTTGTGAATGCGGCTTTGAAATGGGCAATTACGGTGCGTTTCTTGCCGATTATTGCTCAAGACTCAACAAAGGCACTGCAAGACTTGCCGCCTTTGAAGAAAATGAATTGCTCGCCTGTGCAAGCGCATTGTTTATCGGAGAAAAAAGCGTTTTGCTCGGTGCGGTTGCAACCCGAAAAAGTGCAAGGGGAAGGGGACTTGCGTCAAAGCTTGTTACCGCTCTTGCCGAAAAAGAAAAAGATAAAAAAGTTTTTCTTTTCTGCCGTAACGACGGATTGCTTGATTTTTACAAAAAAATCGGCTTCGTTCAGGTTGGCAGATGGAGTGAAGTAAATAATAAATAAAGGAGAGATGACTATGTCACCTATGTGTTACGTACTTGCGGTGCTTACGGTTATTTTTGCCGTCGCCTGTGTTCTTAACAGAAGAGCGGGTAAATCGTTTGAGGGTATGATGTGCAAATTTATGGCAAGCTTCGGCTTTATTTCAATTGCTGTTGTCGGTTATTGCACAACGCCTCACGATATATGGTATTTCTTCCTTGTTCTGTTTGCCCTGATGTTCGGATTTTTCGGAGACGTTCTTCTCGGCATCAAAGAAATTGCACCTGTTTTCAGGTCAAAACTTATTCCGCTGGGCACGCTGTATTTCCTTGTCAGCCACGTATTTTATCTTGCGGCGTTTATAACGCAAAGCGGCTTCAGGGTTATTCCCATGATTGTTGGCGTTATTGGCGGAATTCTGGGTTACGTGCTTATACCCGTTTTCAAAATGAAGGTTGACGGCAAAATGAGAATACTTATGTCGGTTTATTACGTTTTGCTCGTTTATAAGGTTGCGGCATCGGGATATCTTGTTTTCCTGTCACCCGACCCCGCTTATATAATCGCTCTGGTTGGCAGTTTGCTTTTCCTTCTGAGCGATACCTGTCTTTCATTCCTTTATTTTGCACCCGTCAAACGCAAAAACGTTTTTGTTACAATTGAACTTTCATCGTATTATCCCGCACAGATACTGCTTGCAATGTCTGTTGCGCTTATGAATTAAAATCAAAGAGCAGTCTCACGAATGAGACTGCTCTTTTGTTTCAGCTTTTTTCTTTTATTCTTTTAATTGCACCTTTTTCAAGCCTTGAAACCTGCGCCTGAGAAATTCCGATTTCGCTTGCTACCTCCATCTGGGTATGCCCTTTCATAAATCTGAGATAGAGGATTTTCTTTTCGCGGGGATTAAGCTCTTTGATTGCCTGCTTTAAAAGAATTTCATCAAGCCAGTTTTCGTCATCGTCGGAAGAGCCTATCTGGTCCATAACGTAAATGGTGTCGCCGCCGTCGGAATAAACGGGCTCGTTGAGTGAAACAGGCTCAACAATTGCGTCAAGAGCAATAACAACGCTTTCACGGTCAATGCCGAGCTCCTTTGCAATTTCCTCGGGGGTCGGGTCACGCTCGAGCTCGTTCATCAGCCTTTCCCTGACCTGCATTGCGTGGTAGGCGGTATCCCTTACGGAGCGGCTGACTCTTACGGGATTGTTATCACGCAGATGTCGTCTCACTTCGCCGATTATCATCGGGCAGGCATAGGTGCTGAATCTTACGTCAAGGCTTGTATCGAAATTGTCAATCGCTTTTATTAGTCCGATGCATCCGACCTGAAACAGGTCGTCGGGATTTTCGCCTCTGTTAGAAAATCTCTGAATAACGCTCAGCACAAGACGAAGGTTACCCGTCACAAGGTCTTCCCTTGCTTTTTTATCTCCCGCACGTGCTTTTTTGAGCAGCTCCATTTTCTCGCTTTCCTTTAGAACTTTCAGTTTTGATGTGTTTACTCCGCAGATTTCAACTTTGTTATACTGCAATTTATCACCCCGCTGTTTTACTTGCAATAACAGTATTGCCTTAAATCAGCAGAGTTATTTCAGAATTTAAGCAAAGTTTTGCTCGGTTTTGCGGTTTAGCACGTTAAAATTCAAAAAATTTTTTAAAAATAAAAATCCGAGAAAAACAGAGATGAAACGAGCAAACAAGAGAAAAACAGAGTAAAATATTTAAATTCTTCTTTAGACAACAGAATTATCACGAATTTTACAAAAAAATTGTTGACATTTGCGAAATTTTGCTCTATATTTTTAATTATTATAATAAGCCGTTTTTGTCCGCTTTGCGGCAAAGGCAGAGAGGGGCTGCATAATTGAATAAAAACGCTATTATCGATTTAAAAAACATCTCCGTAACTTTCGGGGATAATCAGGTGCTTAAAAACCTTAACCTCTATATCCGTGATAAGGAATTCATAACTTTTCTCGGCCCTTCGGGTTGCGGAAAAACAACAACCTTAAGAATTATTGCAGGCTTCATCGAGCCCGATGAAGGTGAGGTTATTTTCGAAGGCAAAAAAATCAATGGTGTGCCGCCTCACAAGAGACAGGTGAACACCATTTTTCAGCGTTATGCCCTTTTCCCCCATCTCAACGTTTATGAGAACGTGGCATTCGGTCTTCGCATAAAAAAGGTGCCTGAAAAGCAGATTAAAGAAACAGTTGAAGAAATGCTGGCTCTTGTTAACCTCAAGGGCTTTAATAAGCGCAACATAAATTCACTTTCGGGCGGTCAGCAGCAGCGCGTTGCAATCGCAAGAGCTCTTGCCGTCAAGCCCAGAGTTTTGCTTCTTGACGAACCTCTCGGTGCGCTTGATTTAAAGCTTCGCAAGGATATGCAGGTTGAGCTTAAAAATATTCAGCAGAGACTCGGCATTACCTTCATTTACGTTACACACGACCAGGAGGAAGCGCTTTCAATGAGCGACACCGTTGTTGTTATGGACGGCGGCGTGATTCAGCAGATAGGCACTCCTCTTGATATATATAACGAGCCCAAGAATGCTTTCGTTGCCGATTTCATCGGCGAGAGTAATATTCTTGACGGCATTATGCTCAGCGACGGTCTCGTTGAATTTTCGGGTCACCGCTTTGAATGCCTTGATAAAGGCTTTGCAAAGAATGAAGCGGTTGACGTTGTTGTAAGACCCGAAGACGTTGACGTTGTTGCCCCCGAAAAGGGTATGCTTTGCGGCATTGTAACGTCCGTAACGTTCAAGGGCGTTCACTTTGAAATAATCGTTGACATCGGCGGCTTCAAGTGGATGATTCAGACAACCGACTATCAGGCAGAAGGCAGCAGAATCGGTCTTTTCATTGAGCCTGATGCAATTCATATTATGAAGAAATCAGAATACTCGGGCATTTACGGTGACTACAGCTCATTCAGTGAAGAGTTTGACGAGCTTTCCGACCCCAACCCCGAAGAGGAGGAAGAGGAATGAATAACCGTTCTTCACTCGGGGCAAAGCTCATCTCGGCACCGTACATAGTCTGGTCGGTACTTTTTATAATTGCACCGCTGATTTTCGTTGCATATTATTCCTTTACCGACGCAAGCGGCAATTTTACGCTTGAAAATATGGCGGAACTGAGCAAGTATACGCCCACGTTCTTAAGGTCGATCTGGTTTGGCATTGTTGCCACCCTTATCTGCCTTGTTATTGCATTCCCCCTGGCATACATTATTTCGCAAAGCACGGAAAAAGTTCAGAGAACTCTTGTTTTGCTTGTTATGCTGCCTATGTGGATGAGCTTTCTTATCAGAACTTATTCGTGGATGGCTCTTTTACAGGATACGGGAATCATAAACACGTTTCTTGCAAAGCTCGGTATCGGGCCGATACACATGATCAATACGTCGGGAGCGGTTATTCTCGGTATGGTTTATAACTTCCTGCCGTTTATGATAACTCCTCTGTATTCGGTTATGGCAAAGCTTGATCGCTCAATGATTGAAGCGGCGCAGGATCTCGGCTGCAACAGATTTTCCGTTATGAAAAGATGTATTATCCCGATGAGTATGCCCGGTATCATTTCCGGCATTACAATGGTTTTTGTTCCGTCGGTAAGTACTTTCTATATTTCACAGAAACTCGGCGGCGGTTCGTTCGATCTTATCGGTGACGTTATCGAAAGACAGTTCCAGCAGTCCTACAACTATAATCTCGGCGCGGCGATTTCGCTCGTGCTTATGGTGCTTATTCTTATCTGTATGGCAGTTATGAACCGATTTTCGGGTGATGAGGAGGGCATGGTTATATGAAAGCAGTTTCAAGAATTTATGCCACTCTCGTTTTCTTCTTTCTCTACGCACCCATTATCGTGCTCATTGTTTTTTCGTTCAACTCATCTTCGAGCACAAGCGTACTTTCGGGCTTTTCGCTTGAATGGTATAAATCCCTGTTTCAGGACGAAACAACCCTTAAAGCGCTTTATAACACCCTGATTCTTGCCGTTTGCTCATCGGCTATTGCAACGGTGCTTGGCACAATGGCGGCTGTAGGCATTGATAAATATAAAAACAAGCTTGCACGTTCAAGCGTTATGGCGGTTACCAACATTCCGATGATGAACCCCGAAATTGTAACGGGTATTTCAATGATGCTCCTTTTCGTTTTCGTCGGTAAGCTTGTTAAGGTTGATGCCGTTCTCGGCTTCGGAACGATGCTTATTGCTCACGTTACTTTTGATTTGCCTTACGTAATCCTCACCGTTTTGCCGAAGCTCCGTCAGACAGACAGAAACCTTGCCGAAGCGGCACAGGATCTTGGCTGCAAACCTGTTTCCGCATTCTTCAAAGTGGTTTTGCCCTCGATTATGCCCGGTGTTATCACAGGTATGATTATGGCATTCACTCTTTCTCTCGATGATTTCATCATCAGTTATTTCACAAGCGGACCGGGCTTCCAGACTCTGCCGATAGTTATTTTCTCAATGACTAAAAAGCGAGTCAAACCCGATATGTACGCACTTTCCGCACTTATATTTGTAAGCATTCTTCTGCTTCTTATTGTTTACAATATCGCACAGCAGAAGAGCGAGAATAAAACAAAAAGAAAAAGCTGAAAGGAGTTGCTTAGCATGAAAAAACTTGTTGCAGTGCTTTTTGCTCTGCTTATAGCCGTAATGCCTATGGCAACAGCCTTTGCGGCAGAGCCTGATGAAATCAGCGCACTCAGAGGCACAACTCTTTACGTTTACAACTGGGGCGAATATATTTCTGACGGTTCTGACGGCTCACTTGACGTAAACAAAGCTTTTGAAGAAAAATACGGCATACACGTTGTTTACGATACCTACGATAACAACGAAGTTATGTATTCAAAGCTTAAGAGCGGTGGCGTTTCTTACGATATTGTAATTCCTTCAGACTATATGATTGAACGTATGAAGGTTGAAGGAATGCTTGAGAAAATTGATTATTCAAACATTCCCAATTACAAATATATTCCCGAAAAATACCGCAACCTCGGTCACGACCCGACCAATGAATATTCAGTTCCTTATACGGTAGGTATGGTTGGTCTTATTTATAATAAGGCTATGGTTGAAGAAGCACCCACGAGCTGGACTGCTCTCTGGGATAAGCAGTATACAGGCAGTATTCTGATGTTCAACAACCCCAGAGACGCTTTTGCGATTGCACAGAGCGTTCTCGGTATGGATTACAATATGGAATCCGTTGCCGCCTGGAAAGTTGCCGCAGAGCTTCTTAAAGAGCAGAAGATTGTTAATCCCAGCTACGTAAGTGACGAGATTTTCAATAAGATGGAAGCCGGCGAGGCTGCACTTGCACCTTATTATGCGGGCGATTTCCTCTCAATGAGCGAAAACAACCCCGACCTTGCTCTTGTTTACCCTGAAGAGGGCGTTAACTATTTTGTTGACTCGATGTGTATTTTAAAGGATGCACAGAACAAGCTTGCTGCAGAGCTTTATATCAACTTTATGCTTGAGCCCGAAATCGCTCTTGCAAACGCTGAATATATCTGCTATGCAAGCCCTCACACAGAGGTTTTCAATAACCCCGAGTATTCATATTATAATAACGAAATTCTCTACCCCGAAGAAGGAAAGTTCAAAACCCAGCTTTTCCGTAATCTTTCACCCGAAACTCTCAAACTGATGAGTACACTTTGGGATGATGTTAAGAATTATATTCCGTCAGATTCCGGCAACTATGATTTCTTC
>JAZQKN010000147.1:0-9929 GCA_045542175.1 Acutalibacteraceae bacterium
GATTTAATAAGTATGACCGATTATGATGCCGCTGTTTTTGACGTTATGATGCCGAAAGTCGACGGATTTTCTCTGCTCAGAAAAATCAGAAATGAGGGCAATAATCTTCCCGTACTTTTCCTTACGGCACGTGACAGCATAGAGGACAGAGTTGAGGGACTTGACATCGGTGGCGATGATTATCTGGTGAAACCGTTTGCCTTTGGAGAATTGCTTGCAAGAATCAGGGTTCTTATCAGAAAGAACAGTGTTTCAAATTCGAACATAATCACAGTTGCGGATTTAACAGTTGATATTTCAAGCAGAAAGGTAACAAGAGGGGATAAGGATATTTCTCTTTCTGCAAAGGAATATGAGCTCCTGCAGTATCTTGCTGTCAATAACGGAATTGTTCTCAGCCGCGAAAAAATTGAGGACCACATCTGGAATTATGATTATGAAGGCGGAACAAACGTTGTTGACGTTTATATCCGATACCTTCGCAAAAAGATTGATGAAGGTCATGACAAAAAGCTTATTCACACCGTCAGAGGAATGGGATATGTTCTCAGGGAGGAAAAATGAAAAAACTTTCATTTAAAATTATAACAACGCTCTGGATTACGTTTCTGATTGCCGTTGTCTGCGGTGTCAGCGTAACTGCGCTTATGCTTATCAGCCGAAAAACAGCCGATGATAAACTCAGGCAGACTCTCATTGCCACCGCACAAAGCAACTCGGATGAAATGGAATTCAGCAACGGTATTTTTGAGGTCGAGAACGATTTTATATATTATTCCGACGGCATTTATTGCGACCTTTTCAGCGAAAACGGAGAGTATATCAGCGGAGAAACACCGCACGCTCTTATCGAAGCACCGTCTGATTTGAAAAAGGTTGTTAAAAAGACTTTTGACGGCAAAGTATATTACGTTTATACCGAGCTTCTTGAATTTACAAAATTTGAATATGAGATTGATATCCGCTCGGGTCAGGTAATATCCTATGAAGCTGACGTTACTCCAGTGAATGAACTGAAACCCGTACCTTATTCCGAAACGAATTTTCAGAACGGTATAAGCACTAATGAGGCAATAGAAATTGCACTTGCTCATGCAGGCATAAAGAAAAACGAAGCAACGGTAATCGGTGTTCAAATTCCCGTTTACAGCGACAGACAGGTTTTTAAAATTGAATTCACAGCGGACAGTTCATCCTGCAAAAAGATTTATATCCGTGCAATTTGCCCCGCAGAAGACGTTAAAACAATGTTCACCAATATCGGCAGGAGTGCCGTATATATTCTTCCGTTTTTCGTGATTATAGCAGCGATAGGAGCATATATAATTTCAAAGAAAACCGTTGCACCTATTGAGAAAATAACAGCTTCTGCACAGGAAATATCAACGGGAAGCGATCTTTCAAAGCGCCTTGAAACAAACAAAGCGCCCCGAGAAATCAGTAACCTTGCCGATACCTTTAACGGAATGTTTGAACGTTTGCACACGTCGTTTGAAAACGAAAAGCGATTCACATCCGATGCATCTCACGAGCTTCGGACGCCTCTTGCGGTTATAAAGGCGGAATGCGAATATGCTTTATCCGAAAATGCAGATGATGAAGAAAGACTGCAGGCTCTTGAATCGGTTGAAGAACAGGCAGACAAGATGGCGTCGCTTGTTTCATCCTTGCTTTCCGTAACAAGGGCAGAGCAGGGTCTCAGTAGGTTTACTCTTGAGGCAGCAAATCTCAGTGAGCTTGTTGAAGGTGTATGTGAAAAATTCATAACCTCAAAAAATATAAAGCTTATAACCGATATTGATAATGATATTATAATCAATTTAAATAACACATTGATGACCCAACTCCTTGAAAATCTGCTTTCAAATGCGGATAAATACGGCAGAGAAAACGGTGTTATCAACGTTAAACTGTATTCCGAAAAAGACAAAACGGTTTTGTCGGTAAGAGATAACGGAATAGGCATAAGCGAAGAGGATTTGCCGAAAATCTGGAACAGATTTTACCGTGCGGATGCTTCAAGATCGGAAACCGAGGGCTTCGGTCTCGGACTTGCCCTTGTTAAAAAGATAGCAGAAATTCATTCGGCAGAATGCGTTGCAGAATCCGAAATTGATAAATTTACCGAAATAAAAATAATTTTCAAAAATTAAGTTTTTCTAATGTTCCTTTAATGTTTGCCCGTTATTATTTAGTCACAGTCAAGGACGGCTGAATAAATAACAAACAAATTGAAAGGAATTGATATTATGAAAAAACTTATCGCTCTTTTACTTGCACTCCTCGTTGTATTTTCTCTTTCCGTGTCGGCATTCGCCGCACCGTCCGAAAACCTGATTTCAAAAGAAAAGGCAAAGGAAATCGCTCTTGACCACGCAGGATATGAAGAATCAGAAGTAAGATTCGTCAAAGCAAAGCTTGACCGTGATGACGGCAGATATGAATACGAAATCGAATTCAGAGCCGATGGCAATCTTGAATATGATTATTCAATTAATGCCGAGAACGGAAAAATCGTTGAATTTGACCGTGATTATGATGCTTCCGACAGATTTGAAGCATTCGGTTTTCTTAAATTCTTCAGAAATCTTCTGGCAAGACTTTTCGGATAAACTCAGGTCAGAGATTAAAAATATATTGAGAGGTGAATATAAATGAAGAAGTTATTTGCAGTTTTAGTTTCGGCAGTTCTGGTTTTATCAGTTGCTCTGGTTGCAGGATGCTCAGCGAACAAACCCGTTGAGGAAAACGCAACACTAAACCAGGCTCAGGCATCCGCACCGACGTTTAAAAACGGTGAGCTTGTAAGTGTTTCTCCCGATGAAGCAATCGATATTGCCTTTAAACACGCAGGTGTTTCAAGAGAAAATGCCGTAATGTTCGGTGCACCTTCGCTTGATGAAGAAAACGGAAAAGCCCATTATGACATTGATTTCGGATATAACGGCTTTGAATATGATTACGAAGTGGCGGTTGCCGACGGTTCGGTTCTGAAAGCGGAAAAGGAATCTGAAAGGATTAAGGTTTCCGAAAAGGAAAGTGTTCACGCAAAGTCTGAAGTCCCTGTCAGCAAAGAAAATAATAACGGTTATATCAGCGTTGAAGACGCAAAGCAGAAGGCTCTTGACGATGCAGGTGTAAAAGCTGAAAATGCGGTTTTTCTGAAAGCGTATTACGATTCAGACGATATCGTTCCTCATTATGACGTTAAGTTTGAAGCAAACGGATATGAATACGAATATGAAGTCAGAGCATCTGACGGTTCAATCCTTGAAAAGGATGTTGATAAAGAAAGAAAATCCGTCAACAGCACTCCCGCTTCAGATGAATATATCTCCGAAGCCAAAGCAAAATCAATAGCGTTTGACCACGCAGGCATAAAAGCGGCAGACGTGAAGTTTTCAAAAGCAGAGCTTGACCGTGACGATCTTATAGTTCATTACGACGTTGAGTTTGTTGTCGGTAATTTCGAATATGAATATGAAATAAATGCTGAATCAGGAAAGGTCATTGCTTCCGATAAGGAAATCAATGATTAACAATTATATAACAAGCAAAGGCAGGGAGCGCTCCCTGCCTTAATTTTTTACTTGTATTTGATTAGTACGGTAAATTGGAATTTGTCATGCTGTTAAACTGGTAAGCGAAACTGAGCTTCGGAATCAATTTCGTGAAGGTGGTCATCGAGCGTATCTTTTAAAAGATATCTGTTCCAGAGTGCGGAGCGGTGATTTTTGAGATAATCTTTTCTCATTCAGCCGTATTTTCCGAGTGGTTTGTATTTTTTTCTTAAGTGCGATATGGGGGATAAAATAATCTCCGTTTTTTGTATATGTGATTTCAGTCATTTCAATTATCCTTTCTTTCAATAAAGTGTCGTATGCGAACCTTGACTTGAAGGACGAGCGGCACATAGCAACAGCACAAAATAAAACTCCCTCGGTGAATACCGAAGGAGTCCGACAAATTGAATTTAGTCGGTTTGTTGATTATAAGAAATGGCTCTGTTTTAAATGTATCTGTTTCTGTGTGACTTTTTTACCATTATATAATCTCTCCCGAAATTACAAGCCGTATTTTCGGATAAAATATGACGGAGTGCAGCTCCACGCGTGGCAGAGACTGTTTACCATTCTGTCCTCGTACGGTGAAAAATCAAGGTCATCGGGAATATATGCTTCCCAGAATGTATCGGCACCGAGTTCAAGCATACCGCCCCAGAATCTTTTCAGATATAATACCGCTTCATTCTCCAAACCAAGTTTTATCATAGCCTCTGTGACATAATGGCGCATATAAGGAGTAACGGGCTGTTTTGCCTTATCGTTTTCAAGGCAGTTTACCAGAAGATTTTTAGCTTCTTCTCCGTTTATAACACCGCCCAATATCATCCATACCTGCGAATGTACGCTGAACTGCCTGTTATCCTGATCATTTATAAAAGCGTTTGAGTTTTTATCATAAAGATGTTTTTCAGAAGCGGAACGGACTATCGAAAGAAGCGATGAATATTTCCTGTAATCTTCGTCACCGATTGCTTTCAGTAATTCTGAAAAACGCTCAAGAGTATAAAGATATACACCCTGCAAAGCCGTCAGCTTTTCAAGTCCGGGACACCAATCGATAAAAGCAAACCAACCGTCCTGATTTGTAACAATCGTATTTTCATCAAGTATTGCTTCAAAGCTGTCAAGCTGTGATTTGCAAATCTGCAAAAGGTCGTTTACAACACTGATGTCTGCAGTATGTTCATAATAATCGCATACGGAAACAACATATAAAAGTGCGTAGTCTGCGATATGTGCTTCACCCGAATGATAATAAGGTGTTTCATAAACAAATGACGGCAAAAATCTGAGATTATTACATTCACCTGCGGCAAAGAGATATAAACACCTTTTTACGATTTCAAGATTATTGAATGTGTAATAATTTGTGAGCGCTTCAAGACGAAGGTCGCCAATCCAAAGACGGCGGTCACGCTTCGGACCGTCTTCAAAGAAGGTCTGCATGCATTCTTTGAGAGTATTGGTTGAAACAACGTCAATTTTATTCAGCAAGATATCATTTGTATCTGCAGATTTCAGAACGGATACATCCGCACTTGTAGAAGCACGGAAAGAAAAATCAAACAGTCTTATCGGTCTGTTGGATTTTTCTACCGTTATTTTTATGTATCTGCAAGCGTATCTTCGGGGCATAGTTATATACTGAGGAAAATCGAGATTGATTATTTCCTCCTGTAACCACGTTTTTGAAAGCACACCCTTGTATTTAGAAAAATCATCATTGATTTCTCTCATATCTTCACCAAATCTGATAATCAATCGAACGGGAGCATCAACAAAGACATCAACCTTATCGAAAGCAAATGAAAAATGTCCCACCGCGTGCTCACCAAGGTCGAGAAGAATGCCGTCACCGCTTTTGGCATAGAATTCGGTTGTGTCTGGAGTTAGAACGGTATAATTAAGTTCAGGATAATTTTCCTGAGCTTTGCTCAGAAAGTAATTTTTGTCTTTCATAATAAAAATCTCACTTTAAAAATAATAGCATATTCCTAAATTGGAATTTGTCGCATTATTCAAGCCATTGAATAAAAGCTGTTTTATCCGAACAGTTATAGCCTACGTTGGCGTAGAAACCCAAGGTCTTATCATCTTTTGAACCTGTAAGCAACATCATTTTATAACAATTATCTTTAATGGCTATTTCCTTTGCGTAATTCAAACATTGTGTCGCATATCCTCTGCCACGATAGTCTTTATGCGTAACAACATTTTCTATAAATGCATAAGGTCTAATATTTCTTGTTAAATTAGGGATAATTACACAGACACAAGAAGAAACGATTTTATTATCTACTTCATTTACAATAATGTGATGATTTTTGTCTTGAGTAATAGTATCCCATATATTGTTTAGATGCTCAGTTATATCTGGCATTGCTTTCTCGTGTAAATGCAAGTACAGTTCTAAAAGTTCATTTAACTCACTGCTATAAATTTCTCTAACCATATTAATATCACCACAAATTCTAATCTGTTGTTCTGTACAAAGCGGGAATCTTACTTAACAAACGCTCAAAGAACTGACAACATTGCGGAAAGAGGTCTTGAAAAAAAGATAAAACACGATGCCAAAACGCGGTAAGTGAGTCGCACATATCTTTTACAAAGCGCTCAAATTTTGTAAGTCTGTTATTCTCATCATAACCGTTTTTATCTTTATAGACACGGACATAATCAATCAGCCATTCTATGGGATAGTTATTTTCGGACTCATCCCAACCGCTGAAATCTGAATTTATATACATTGAAAGAATCATACACATTCTGTATTGCGGTGATTCTCTTGTCTGCGCCACTTCTTTTCCGTCAACATAAAAGGTTATTCCTTCGGGTCTCCAGTCCATAGCATAGGTGTGAAATTCATTAACATAGTCACTTGGGTCGCCATCCAATTCAACCCTGCTTGCCCATTCGTCGAGGTCGGGATCGTCCCAAGCATGGACCTTCGGTTCAAACACTCCCGGAGATTTAAAAAAGGTTTCCAAAACATCTATTTCGCCACTCTGAACAGAACCTGTTCCGTCGGAAGCAGCATCATCCTGAGTGCCTATAAGCCACCATGAAGCGTATCCGCCGCCACCTGTGTCAGGCATTTTCATTCTTATCTCAAAGTAGCCGTACTGTGTAGCATATCCTTCATAAGGCTCAACTTGGGTCTGCTGAGCACCGCCCGGATGCAGATTATTCTTTTCCCAAGTTTGAATACCGTTGGCTATCCACAGAAGATTATCGGGGTCTGCCGAGCCGGGCTGCCCGCCGAAATAATCAGGTGAATCCTTTGTGATATACAGATTCAGACAACCGTTCTCAATTTTATATCTTGCAGAGGAACCTTCTGTATTGGCAGTGCAGTGAGGTAAATATTGCGGTAACCAATACTCTGTATTCAATTTGCCATCGTTAAATTCGGTGCTGAAATCAAGCACATAGCCTTCCTTTTCAGGAAGACTTTCTTCAGCGGACGCGATCGACGGCAAGCCGATAAACATAGTTAAAGCCAGCAAAAAAGCCACACTTTTTCTGAACATAATTTTTATCCTTTCGTGCAAATTCTTATTTGTTGAATCGATTATATCACTCGTGCCAATAAAAAAGCAACATTTTTCAGGGCTATCTTTATTAATCTGATTTAAATTCAGTTGAATCCCGTTGTTTTGTGTGGTACAATAACAAAAAACATTTAAAAGAGGGATAATATGAACGTCAGAATCAAAAAGATTATTTGCATTGTTATGACTTTATGCCTGTGCTCTGCCTTTTTCGGGCAGCTTGGTCTGACTTCTTTTGCAGCAAATAAAAATGACAGCGATATTGTTCTCTATGTTTCTCCCGATGCCACCGAAAACGGCGAAGGAACACTGCAGTCACCGATTAGTCTTTCGGGCGCAAAAGAAATGCTTAAAGGCTTGAAAAATGAAAAGTCATCCGCAACGGTTTACCTTCTCGGCGGGACATACCGTTTTGACGATGCTTTATATTTTAATTCCGAAGATATGGCAAACGTTATTTATAAAGCCTATGACGGAAACAAGGTTGTTTTCTCAGGCGCTTATGAGATAAGCGGTTTTGAAGAAGGTGAAGCCAACGGAGTTAAGGTTTTCACAAAGAAGCTTGATACTTCTGCAGATAATTGGTATTTCAAATCACTTTTCAGCGATAACGGTGAAGTCAGAACAACCCGTTTCCCCGAGGAAGGCTATTTGACGGTTAAAGCCACCGCACCCGAAGATGATATCTGGAATGAAGAAAACAGACCGTGGGAATTCACTTACGGTCAGCGCTCCTTCTATGCAAATACCGATGATATCCCCGATGAGTTTCACAATTCTGAGGATGTCAATATTCGTATTCTCCATTATTGGCACGATGAGCTGATGAATATTAAATCCTACAACGCCGAAACGGGAAAAATCGGTTTATCAAGACCCTCTACAATGGAAATAAGAGATATTGACCGATATTATTTTGAAAACGTTTTTGAAGCTCTCAACGAGCCCGGCGAATGGTATCTCGATAGGGCTTCAGGCATTCTTTATTACGTACCGAAAGACGGCGAAAAAGCCGATACTCTCACTCTTTACGGCTCAAACGTTGACAGACTTATTGATATAAACGGTGTTGACGGAATTTCCTTTGAGGGCATTCATTTCACCCGTACCGATTGGGCAAAGCCCGAAGCTGACGGTTTTTATGCAGGAACATGGTGGGAAGAAAATGATATGGATTTCCCGCAGGCGGCAATATTCGTTGACGGAGTTGTCGGCGTTAAATACGCAGAAAACGTTCACCTCAAAAACTGTGAATTCACCCGTCTCGGCGGCACTGCCGTAAAATTCGGATTCGGTGTGAAAAATTCATCTGTTGAGAACTGCTATTTTGAAAATATTGCGGCAACAGCAATTTATGCAGGCGGCGAAAACTGCTTGCCCGAGCACGAAAACTATACACAGAACATTACAATCAAGAACAATGAAATATATAAATACGGCAGAAAATTCTTCAGCGGAATCGGTATTCATATAACCTTCTGCGACACTGCCGAAGTTGTAAATAACGAAATTCACGACGGCTATTATACGGGTATTTCCGTCGGCTGGATGTGGAGCTATGATTATCACGCAACAAAGAATATAAATATCAGCCGAAATCTTATTTATAATATCGGCCAGGGTTGGCTTTCCGATATGGGCGGCATTTATATGCTCGGCAAACAGCCAGGAACCGTTTTGAGTGAAAACGTTATTCATAACGTTGCCGCCGATCCCGGTGAAGGCGGTTACGGCGGCTGGGGTATTTATCTTGACGAAGGCTCATCCTTTATGGCGGTTGAGAAAAACCTTGTTTATGCCTGCGGCAGCCAGAGCTTCAACGTTCACTACGGTGAAGGCAACGTTATCAGAAACAATATTGCTGCACTCAGCAGAGAGGGTCTGATGAGTCCCGGCATAGATAAAGGCGAAACCCACGCAACGGCGATGTATTATAACAATATTTTCCTTACGTATAACAAAGCACCGATTTATATTGAGATGCTTAATCCCTCGCATTTCTATGATAACGGCAATCTTATGTGGAGCATTACAGAGGGCGATGAGCTTTATTTCAACACAAGCGAATACGTTTACACGCTTGAAATGGCTCAGGACAAGGGATTTATCCATTTCCCGACGGTTGCCGACCCGATGTTCAAAGATGCACTTAACTTTGACTTTACGCTGACAGAAGGCAGTCCTGCGTTTGCTTTGAATTTTGAAGCATGGGATTATTCTCTGGCAGGTACAGTTAAAGATACCGTTATCGGTCTGGGCAGAGCAGGCGGTCAGACGCCATATAATGCGGAATCCGGGCTGCAGCCTGATACGGAATTTGAACATAACTTATTCGGAGGCTATATTCCTTATATTATATTTATCCTTCCCACACTCCTTGCATTGGCTTGGCTTATTATCGGTGTAATCAAGGGCAAAAAGACCGTAACACTGCCGATATTGGCAGCGGTTATTTCAGTACCTTTGTTTATTGCGGTTTATAATATGTATCTTGAATGGATAGAAATTCTCTATTTCTTATCTGTATTTGCATTGGCGGCACTTGCTTCCGTTCTTCCCACGTGCGTTGCAATTGAAAAAGGCAAAACGAAGAAAGGCATAATTTTTGCGTTTGTTGTCAATTTTGTTCTTTCGGCAGGCATTTTCCTTGGACTTGCAGGCATTCTTAATATGCTTTTGCAGCCCGGAAGCCCTGAAGTAATTTCTCTTACCTGCGGAGCTATGTTTATCTATATGCTTGTTGAAACAATCCGTCTTTTAAAGGCATACAAAACAAAATAATTTTATAAAAAAGAAAGGAACTGATTTT
>JAZQKN010000148.1:0-5035 GCA_045542175.1 Acutalibacteraceae bacterium
ATTTCTGAATCAGTATCAGATTTCATTAAAAACTCAATAATATAATGATACTCCAACCTTTTTCAAGTTATCCTAAAGCTACCATACTGAAAACAAGTGCGAAGAGGGCTACTGTTTCGCAAAGACCGACAACTGTAATATACTGTGAGAAGCCTTTGCCTGTTTCAGCCAAAGCATCAGCACCTGCGGCGCCTGCTTTACCCTGAACGAAGGCGGAAACTGCCATTGCAAGGCCTGGTGCAATGCCGAGACCGAGAAGGAATGCATGGTCAGCGGCAGCTGATTTCATCTGCTGCATAAGAAGGAAACCGTAAATTGTCTGTGTAAGAGGTGCACCTGCAAAAACTGTGAGAATGAAAGGTGCAGCCTTATTACTCATGTAACACTTTTTCCATGCACCAATTGATGCCTGACCTGCAATACCGATACCGATTGCAGAACCGATTGCTGCGATACCCATTGATAAAGCTGTTGCTAATAATCCTAAATTCATAATAATTCTCCTTATTCTTCAATTTGTTCTTTGAAAGGTTTGAATTTATGTCCGCTCCAGGACATATCAAGGTGTGATGAAAACTCCAATGTGTTAAGACGTATTCCGTGAACGATAACTGAAAGCACATTCAGTATCATATTAAGTCCGTGACCGAACACAAGAAGTATAATTGCAAATATCATAAACATGAAGTTGCCAAGCAGTGGACCTGCAAGTTCGTTTACTGTGGCGGATATCGCCGCACCTGCAAGACCAACAGCCCAGAGACGTATATACGAAACTATATCCGAGAAAACATTGACAACGCCGAGCAGAACCGAAACAATATTTTTAAGACTTGCAAGGATTGATTTTACAATGTTTCCTTCATAGTTTGCGAATACAAAACTCATAACGAAACCTGCTATAACCATTATGAGAGCAACTGTGCCCACAGGAATACCGCCGATTATAAGACCAAACGGGAAAACCTGAGCGTTTACAACAAAACTGAGCACCACATAAAAGATGCCTATAAGTTGCATAATTGATCCGATATCGCCGAGAATCTTTATTGACTTTCTGTTTCTTGCGGCAACTTTGATGTGTGCCACGGTAAGCTGAATGAGTGCTAATGAGAAACAGAATATCTGCAGATTCTGTGCAGTTGTAAGACCGTATTCGCCGCCTGTCCAGAACGGATACCATATTTTGTCGGCATAGACATTGGAAATAACGGGTATTGATAGTTTTTGGAGCCATTCGGGTATATGCTCTGCGGAAAGACCGAACCACGTGCAGGTCAGTGTTCCCCAGAGAATAGTCGATAAGCCAAAAAGTCCGATAAGCAGAAATGCAGGAGGAACTTCTTTTTTTGTTGCACGTGATTTTGCAATCAGAAATCCCGTAACTGCACATATGAACAGTCCATATCCTCCGTCACCGAAAATAATTCCGAAGAAAATCAGGATAAACGATAAGAACCAACCTGAAATATCGTACTCAAAATATCCGGGAACAGTACCGAGAAAATCTGTAAGAGGATAGATAAGACTTACAAATTTGTTGTTCTTTAATTTTGTCGGTACATTATCTTCTTCCGAGGGTTCTTCAACAAGAAGTCCCCAGGAATTTTCTTTTGCAGTTTTCCTGAGACTTTCAAGGTTTTCTTCTTCAACAAAGCCTGTGAAGTAAGCAACGGAAACATTACTTTTTCCGTCAGCAGACAAATTTTCATTTGCCATACCTGTTGCATAAACTTCAAATTCAATTTCTTTTTCACAGGTTCTGATTGCATTTTTTATACTGTCAGTATATCCTGCAAAGGAAGAAATTTTTTCTTCGATTTCTTTAAGTCGATTGTTTAAATTTTCAACTTTTTTTCTGATTTCAGCTGTTGAAGATTCGGGAAGCTCAAGTTTGTATGATTTTAATGAATCAACAATCTCATCTTCACCATCAAGATGTGATCTGATGAGCAGAAATTTCACAGAAGTTTTCGTTTTATGAAAAGACAGGGTTTTTACATTTTCACCCAAATTTTCATATTCCGCTTTAGGCATTTCATAAAGGGAAATTTCAATACCTTTTTCTCTTAACTCACCAAGTTTATCGGGTTCAAGTTCGCCCCAATCTGAAAGTCTGTCAAGTTCAGCAGTGAGAGAAAGTTTTTGAGATGAACACAGTTTTTTTTCTTCCTCAAGAGCCACAATTTCCTCTGCAACGGATATTGCTTTGCGGATATCTGAGGTTTCTTGTTTTATCTTTTTGCTCTTCTTTCCTGATATGCTGAAAAGTGCACTTTCAAGCAGGGAAACTCTTTCTTTCAGTTCTTCAAGTTTTTCACCCGAACCCTGGGCTGATTCAATGTGAAGAATTCCCAACTTGCGTAGTTTTTTCAAAGTTTCTGATTTCTTATCTCCCATAATTATGAGAGAAACTTTTTTCAAAGGCACTATCATAACGAATACACCTCCGTTTGGGAAGACATTTCGTTTCTTAATGCTATTTTACGTTTTGAGATTTTTGAACGGACAACGGCACTTACTTGTTGGTCCGCCATATAAATTGCTATTTTTTTGATGTTTTCCTCTGTTTCGGGGATTTTTACCTTTTCGAACAAGTTAACTCTCTGGGAGGTTGCCCGAAGTTCTTCTTCAAGAAGCTTTATCTGTTCATCCAACACCTCTGCTTCAAGGTCAAGTGACATAGCCTTTTCCATGTGGTTTGCGGCAATATCAACCCAGAGGGGAGTTTCGTATAAATCATAATCTCCTCGGGAAAAATCCGCACCTTCATATACGGGAATTGTAACACCTGCAATGTTGCCCACACCTTTTCTGATATTTCTCACGGTGATTATTCCGTCGGGAAAGGCATCTTTTTCGCTGAAAACGGCAATCCAGGAGCTGAAGCCTTTTTCAAGGTTTTCTCTGTCTTTTCTTACCGCCTGAGCTTTCGCCTCGATGGTGCGTATTTCGGCCTGAAGTTGTTGTTTTTTCAGTGTCAGAGTAGGCAAATATCTCCGATACATTTTAAGGGCATCCTTCTGTATCTTCAACTCGTTTTTAGTCAATTTGATTTTTGCCACTTTAATCCTCCTTACTTAACTTTCCAGAATTCGTCTGTAAGGTCGGATTTAATACCGGTTTCATCTTTTTCAAAACATTCTGCAAGGATTTCCCAGCCAAGGTCGAGTGCTTCTTCAAGAGTGAGATTAACTGACAAATCCATAAGTTTGTTTTCAAAAAGCTGGCCGTATTTCAATAATTTTTCATCCCAGCGATTCATAGAAAAGCCCATATTTTTCTTTTCCAATGTTTCTTTATAGGATGAATATAATCTGATCATAGAGTCCATAAGAATACGGTGGTCCTTACGGGTTTTACTGTTGACATTCTGCTTGAGTCGTGAAAGTGAACCGAAGGGCTCAATTCTTCCACCCTTGAGATAATACTGACCTTCTGTAATATAGCCTGTATTATCGGGTACAGGATGTGTTACATCGTCACCGGGCATTGTTGTAACTGCAAGAACAGTAACAGAGCCTGAATCATTGAAGTCAACAGCCTTTTCATAACGGGATGCAAGTTGTGAATAAAGGTCTCCGGGATAACCACGGTTTGAGGGAACTTGTTCCTGAGTGATGGCAATTTCTTTCATCGCATCAGCAAAGTTTGTCATATCTGTGAGAAGAACAAGAACATCCTTGTCCTGTAAAGCAAACTGCTCTGCAACTGCAAGTGCCATGTCGGGAATCATCATACATTCAACTGTGGGGTCAGATGCCGTATGAATAAACATAACCGTTTTACTTAAAGCACCGCCGTTTGAAAGTTCCTCTTTGAAGTAGAGGAAGTCGTCATATTTAAGGCCCATACCGCCAAGAACGATAACATCTGCTTCAGCCTGCAAAGCGATTCTCGCAAGAAGCTGGTTGTAGGGTTCGCCTGAAATTGAGAAAATGGGAAGTTTCTGCGAAACAACAAGAGTATTGAACATATCAATCATGGGGATATTTGTTCTCATCATACGGTTTGCAAGAATACGCTTTGTGGGATTAACTGATGGACCGCCGATAGGTTTCATGTTGTCTGTAAGTGCAGGACCCTTGTCTCTCGGTTCGCCTGAACCGTTGAAGATTCTGCCGAGCAGGTCTTCGCTGAATGAAACACGCATTTCGTGTCCGAGGAAACGAACTTCATCACCTGTCGAAACACCCTGACCACCTGCAAAAACCTGAAGTGAAACTGTGTCACCGTCAATTTTATTTACCTGAGCGAGAGATTTACCGAAACGGGTAGTAATCTGTGCTAATTCGTTATAACGTACGTCCTGTGCTTTTACAGTAATAACGTTACCTGTGATTGATTCGATTCTGTTAAAAACTTTATTCATTCTCACTCACCACCCTTTAACAAAAGCTCTGCTTGTCTGTTTATTTTACCTTGTCTTTCATTATACAATGCATCAATTTCATTTTCAGCATTTCTGAATGCATCACTTTCAAATTCTGTATAGTTCCAGTCTATGAATTTCTGACGCAAACGGTTGAAGAAACTTCTTGCGTCATCCTTGTTGTCAAGTGAATATTCACTGCCGAGAACATATACCAGTTTATCTGTAACATAACGCTGACGGGCTGTTGTGCAGTTAGCCTCAATGGGGTCAAATGAGTTCTGTTGTAAATAAACAGCGTCAAGCATTTCTGCTTTAAGGTAGATAACATAATCTGAAATAGTTGTACCTTCTTCGCCCACAACTTTCATCATCGATCCGATTTCGTCACCGTGGAGAAGAATATTTTTTAAGAAGCCTGATTTTGCAGGGTCTGTGACTGTTTTATATTTTGACCAGGAAATAAGGGGGTCAATTGCGGGATATTTTCTTGCATCTGAGCGTTCACGTGAAAGACCATGGAAAGCACCAACAACCTTAAGAGTTGCCTGAGTAACAGGCTCTTCAAAGTTACCGCCTGCAGGGGAAACAGTACCGCCGATTGTAACTGAGCCCTTGCTTCCGTCAGGAAGAAGTACACAACCTGCTCTTTCATAGAATGCG
>JAZQKN010000149.1:0-82016 GCA_045542175.1 Acutalibacteraceae bacterium
TTTGCGTTATATGCAGAAAAATCCAAGCCATCGGTAAACACTCTGAACTTAATTTTTATGGGACTTATTATAGCATTTAAATTTTAAAATTCTACAGTTTTCTCGAAATAATGTAAACTATTTGGCTGAGTGCAAACACAAAATCGGATTACGTAAGGCTTGAATAGTTTTTCTCAAACTTTTCGCTCCATACCGTTTCAATGCCCTCTCTCCATTCGAGAGCTTTTTCTTTCATTTCGTTGCAAAGCTCGGGCAATTCATCGGCAAGATTATGTTTTTCACCGGGGTCATTCTCCAGATCTGAAAGGAAAACTTCAGCTCTTTGCTCTTCGCCCTCAACAAGCTGACCGTTGAGCACAAGCTTATATTTACCCTTTCTTGCGGCGGTCTGGCCTTCCATTTCCCAGAAAAGATATTCGTGCTCCGCAGTACCGGTGCCGTTAATTATCGGTACAAGGCTCATACCGTCAAGCTCGTATTCATCGGGATTGCCGCCGCAGAGTTCAAGAATTGTCGGGAAAATATCGGTTGAAATATGCGGTGCGTTTTCTACCGCAGTGTTTGTGCGTCCGTACCAGCTGAGAATTGCGGGAATTCTTATTCCTCCTTCAAAAAGGCTGAATTTATGTCCGCTGAAAATACCCGCCGTGCCGCCGTAATAATAATCCTGTGTACCGTCAAGCCAGTTTCTTGATTCTCTTGACGGACCGTTATCACTCTGGAAATATATAATTGTATTCTCAAGGAGTCCCTGACGGTCAAGCTCGTTTCTGATTTCGCCCACTCCGTCGTCAACCGCGCTTATCATAGCCGCCATAATCTGTCTGTCTTTTGAAAGATACGGAAATCTTCTGATATATTTTTCGGGTGCGTGCATAGGATAGTGAGGTGCATTATACGCAACGTACAGAAGAAACGGCTCGTCTCGGTGCTTCTGTATGAATTCAACGCTCTTGCGCGTTATTCTTTCGGTCATATATTCGCCGTTTTCATAAACCTCTTCGTCATTTTCCCAAAGGTCGTGAGTAGGGTCGGTGTTACCGTCTGCCATACCCCAATAAAATATGTGGGAATAGTAATCGATACAGCCTGCAAGGAATCCCGAAAATTCGTCAAATCCGTTTGCATTTGGTCTGCATTCATCTTTAAGTCCGAGATGCCATTTCCCCGAAATACCGGTTGCATAGCCGAGCTTTTTTAAAGCTGAAGCAATAGTCGGCACTTTTGGAGTAAGACCCGAAGCCCTGCGGTGACCCGCAAGAATTGCTCTTACACCCGCATTACCCGGATATCTGCCCGTCAGAAGAGAAGCCCTTGACGGCGAGCAAACGGGAGACGCGGAATACATAGAAGAAAAGCGTATTCCGTCCCGTGCAACAGCATCTATGTTGGGTGTTTTAAAATCGGTTGCACCCATACAGCTTAAATCCCCGTAACCCTGGTCATCTGTCATTATAATAATTACGTTAGGTTTTTTCACAAAAATGCACCTCCGTTTTGTCGGATATGGGAATTATAACACATAAAAATCTCAAATTCCACAGTTTGTATTAAGTTCTTGAAATGATGTGCGATAAATGGTAAAATTAATCGAAATTTATCTTTTGACGGTAAGGCTTAATTTGAAATCAGCAATTAAAAGAAGGGATAAAATATGACTAAAGAAAAATTAAGCAAAAAGAATTGGTTTATAATTACCCTCTTCTGTTTTATGGGCGGCATTGCCTGGAATACGGAAAATATGTATTTCAACACGTTCATCACCAACGAAATATATGCCGACGTTTCACAGTCGGCTATCAGAGGCTCGATGGAAGCCACCACCGCAGTAGCCCGTATGGTAGCCCTTTCCGCAATTGCGGCAGTGCTTACAACGTTTGTTATGGGCGCACTCAGCGATAAACTCAAAAACCGCAAAATGTTTATTTCTGTCGGTTATATTCTTTGGGGTGCCGTTACCGCTATGTTCGGTTTCATCACAAAAGAAAACGTTGCAAACCTTTTCAACCTTACCGATGAAGCGAAAATACTCGGCTGCACCGTCTGGTTTATTATCCTGATGGATATTGTAATGACCTTTATGGGTTCAACAAGTAACGATGCGGCATTTCAGGCATGGGTAACCGACGTTACCGTGCCGAAGCAAAGACCGGTTGTTGAAACGGTTCTTTCCGTTGTCGGTACGGTTTCTTCATTTGCCGTAACGGGGGTCGGAAGCTTTGCTCAGGCAGGCACAATCAGTTATAAGATTTTCTTTATAGGTCTGGGTGTTGTTGTTACTCTTTGCGGTGTTGCAGGCCTTTTCCTCATCAAAGACCCGCCCCGTACCGTTCAGAGAGAAGACAATTCATCATATCTTGCAAATCTTTTATACGGCTTCAGACCTTCAGTTATAAAAGAAAATTCAAGGCTCTATCTTGCCCTTGCAGCTTTCTGCTTTGCAATAATTGCATTCCAGGTTTTCTATCCTTATCTCCTTACATATATTCAGTACGTTGTTATACCCGATAACGGCGGTGCGGAAAACATTCTGAAGCCCTCCGTTATTATACTTGCCGTTGTTGTTGCAATCATCCTTCTTGCCTGTATCGTAACACTTTTAAAGCTCTCAACCAAAAAAAGAGGCTTCTGCCTTGTTACAGGCGTTATCGTACTGACACTCGGATTCTTTATGCTTTCAACAAGCACAAGCATTTACGTTATTCTCATAAGCGTTTTACCCGTTGTGCTCGGCAACGCCCTGGTTAACATTCTGTTCGGCGCCGCCGTCAAGGATTTCATCCCCGAAGGCAAGGCGGGTCTTTTCCAGGGTATCAGAATGATATTTGCCGTTATGCTTCCCATGATTATTGGTCCCGTTATCGGTGACAAAGCCTGTCAGAGTGCCGCACGCACAATTATAAACGAAGCTAACGCGGAAGTAATCGTACCCGCAAAGGATATGTTCCTCTGGGCGGCAATAGTATGCATATTTGCATTGATTCCTCTGTATTTTCTTATCAGAAAAGGCGTTGATTCAGAAGAAGGCAAAACAGAGAAAAGTGAAAATATCGCTTGAGGTTAAGAATATGAATAAATGGAATTTATACACAACAAAAGAAATCAAGCCTGAGGGCTGGCTTCGCCGTCAGCTTGAAATACAGGCTGAGGGATTAAGCGGTAATCTTCACAAAATCTGGCCCGATATCCGTGATAGCGGCTGGATCGGCGGAAACCGTGAAGGCTGGGAAAGAGTCCCCTACTGGCTTGACGGCTTTATTCCCCTTGCTTATCTTCTTGAAGGCGAAGAATTGATTGCAACCGCAAAAAAATATATTGATGCAATAGTTTCGGCACAGGATGACGACGGCTGGATTTGTCCGTGCAAAAAAGAAGAAAGAGCAAAATACGACACCTGGGCGATACAGCTTATCTGCAAAACCCTCAAGGTTTATTATGATTGCTCGGGTGATGAAAGAATTCCTGACGTTATTTACAAAGTGCTCAGGAACTATTACGAAATGCTTAAAAGCGGCGAAATCAAGCTTTTCAAGTGGGCAAAATTCAGATGGTTTGAGACCTTTATTTCGCTCAATTTTATATATGAAAAGTATAAAGAAGACTGGATAAAAGACCTCGCAAAAATCATCAAAGAGCAAGGCTATGATTATAATTCGGCAATCAATTCGTGGAAAAAGCCGAGCCATAACTGGCTGAGAAAAACCCATATCGTAAACATCGCAATGATGCTTAAAAGCGAAGCGGTTTCTCACGGATTACTGGGTGAAGAATATACCGACAACGCCGAAAAACTTCGTGAAATACTTGATAAATACAACGGCACCGCCTTTGAGGGATTCACAGGCGACGAAGTGCTTTCGGGTCTTGATCCCACAAGGGGTACAGAGTGCTGTGCGGTAGTTGAGCAGATGTATTCTTATGAAGAGATTTTCGCTCACACAGGCGATAATAAATGGGCTGAATGTCTTGAAATGCTTGCTTTCAACGCTCTTCCCGCAACGCTCAGCGAGGATATGTGGACCCATCAGTACGTTCAGCAGGTTAATCAGACCGCTTGCAAAAAAACAATGATTATGGCTCCGTGGAGCACCAACGGACCTTACGCACACACATTCGGTCTTGAACCGAATTTCGGTTGCTGCACAGCAAACTTCAATCAGGGTTGGCCAAAATTTGCCCTTTCACCGTTTATGAAGAGCGGAAACACAATAATTAACTCGGTTATGCTCCCCTGCGTTTTGAAAGATAACGGTATTACAGTCAGACTTGAAACGGATTATCCGTTCAGAAATAAAATGCATTATTATATTGATGCCGACAAAGATTTCAGCTTTGTAATCCGCATTCCGTCTTTTGCAAAAAATCTTAAGGTGAACGGAGAAGAATCAGAAACCAAAGATCTTGAATTCTCAATAACCAACGGCAAAACCGAAATTGAGCTTGAGTTTACCGCTGAACCTTATTTCAAGAAAAGACCCAACGGTCTCTACGCTTTGCAGATGGGCTCGTTGCTTTTCTCCGTACCCATCGCTTACAAAAAGGAAATGAGGGAGTATACCAAAAAAGGTGTTGAGCGCAAATTCCCCTACTGCGATTATCAGTTCATACCCGAAACTCCCTGGAATTACGGTTATTCAAGCGATGATTTCGAAATCAGTTTTAATACCGTCGGCGAAATTCCGTTTTCACAGAAAAACCCGCCTGTAACAATAAAGGCAAAAATGCAGCAAATCAACCGGGGACTCAAATTCCCTTACAGATCTGTTTGCAGAAAAACTCCGAAATCAAGAAACCCGATATCCGAAGTACGGAAAATCGAGCTTTGTCCCTACGGCTGTGCAAAGCTCAGAATGACCGAAATGCCCGTGCTTGACAAATAATTACTGACAATATCAAAGAGCTGACTGATCAGTTTATCAGTCAGCTCTTTATTTATGAATAATCTGAAATTGTTGTCAAAACGTTGTCACGAGGCATACGATGTTGGCAAGGCGAAAAGATTCTGCCCACCGAAAATATTGTCGCACTGCTCGCTTGGAGCGCTTCGCATTGCTCTGTATTTTCGGCAAATAACCGCCTTCGCTTCATCTGCCGCCGGCAGCGCTCGGCAATTATTCCCACTCGATGGTGCCGATGGGCTTGGGAGTGAGGTCGAGGAGAACGCGGTTGATGCCTTCTACCTCTGCTGTGATTCTGTCTGTAATCTTATGAAGAACGGCATAGGGAATTTCTTCGATTGTTGCCGTCATAGCATCTGTTGTATTTACGGCACGGATGATTGCGGGCCAGCCTTCATAACGCTTGCCGTCTCTTACGCCGACGCTCTTGAAATCGGGAACGGCAATAAAATACTGCCATACCTTTTCTGCAAGACCGCAAATATCAAATTCCTCACGGAGAATTGCATCTGCTTCACGGAGTGCGTGGAGTCTGTCGCGTGTGATTGCACCGAGACAGCGTACACCGAGTCCGGGACCGGGGAACGGCTGACGGTAAACCATTGCGTGGGGAAGACCGAGTGCTTCGCCTACAACTCTTACTTCGTCTTTATAGAGAAGCTTAACAGGCTCAACAAGTTCCATTTCCATATCTTCGGGAAGACCGCCAACGTTGTGGTGTGCCTTAACGCCGTCTGATTCAAGAATGTCGGGATAAATTGTGCCCTGTGCAAGAAATGAGATTCCTTCAAGCTTTGCCGATTCTTCATCGAAAACCTTGATGAATTCGTTACCGATAATCTTACGCTTCTTTTCGGGATCTGCAACACCGTCAAGAAGTGCAAGGAATCTGTCGGTTGCGTCAATATAGATAAGGTTTGCATCGAGCTCTTTACCGAAAATTTCGATTACCTGCTCGCTCTCGCCCTTACGCATAAGACCGTGGTTAACGTGAACGCAAACAAGCTGTTTGCCGATTGCTTTTATAAGTAAAGCCGCTACAACGGATGAGTCTACACCGCCTGAAAGAGCAAGAAGAACTTTTTTGTCGCCTACCTGTGCTCTTACTTCTGCAACCTGCTCGTCAATAAATGCCTTTGCAAGTTCGGGTGTTGTGATGCGTTCCATTGTTTCGGGACGTACGTTGCTCTGCATAATAATTTCCTCCTTTAGTCAGTTATCAGTTTGTGTAGTTATCAAAATAGCCCTGAATGAAAACTACGGGTGTGCCCTTATCGCCTGAGCCGCTTGTGAGGTCGCAAAGTGAACCGATAAGGTCTGTGAACTGTCTGGGAGTTGTGCCCTGAGCCGCCATATTACCAACAAGGCTGCTGCCGTCCTTGGATTCGATTTTCTTGGAGATAGCCGCTTTGAGTTCATCGCCGCTGAGGTCTTTGAAATCGTTATCTGCAAGATACTTGAGCTTGAGCTCGTTGGGTGTGCCTGCAAGACCTGCTGTGTAAGCGGGAGAAACGCAGGGGTCAGCGAGTTCCCAAATCTTACCCTGGGGATCTTTGAAAGCACCGTCACCGTAAATCATAACTTCGATGTTCTTGCCTGTTGCGGCAATAAGAAGTTCCTGAGTTCTGTTAACGAATGCTGCACAGTCTCTGGGGAAAAGCTTGATTGCATCTTCAGTTGACTTGTTCGAGCCAAGAAGACCGAAGTTTTCATTATAACCGCTGCCGTTAACGGAAGCTGTGAGAATATCGTCAAGACCGCAAACAACCTTTGCGCCTGCTGCCTTGAGAAGTCTCTTTGTTCTTGCTCTGGTATGAATATCACAGGTAAGTACGCAGTCTGTATAGTCAAGGATGCTCTTTGCCTGGTTAGCGAAGATGATTTCAGCTTCTGCACCTGCATCCTTTATGATGTTTGCATAGTATTCAACGTAGTCAATGCCTGTGAACTCGTGCTTGTTTTCGCCGAAAAGTTCACGGTATTTTTCAAGCGAAAGAACGTTGCTGTAGGGATTAACGCCAGCTTCGTCAAGCTGGTCTAAGGTAAGAAGATGGTTGCCTACTTCGTCGCTGGGATAGCTGAGCATAAGCACAACCTTCTTTGCTCCCATTGCGATACCCTTAAGGCAGATTGCAAAACGGTTTCTCGAAAGAATCGGGAAGATAACGCCGACTGTTTCACCGCCAAGCTTTGCTTTAACGTCTGCAGCAATAGCTTCAACGCTTGCATAGTTGCCCTGACTTCTGGCAACGATGGATTCTGTTATACCGACAACATCTTTATCACGGAATTCAAATCCGTCGCTTTCAGCAGCTTCAACAAGGCTGTTGCAAACGATCTGTGCAAGATCATCACCCTCACGAATGATGGGGCAACGGATACCTCTTGAAATTGTTCCAACTTTTCTTTCCATGTGAACATAACCCCTTATTTTAAACGAATCGGTTGCTGAACAACCGTAGGTAAATATTTTATCACTATTCTCTTAATAATTCAAGTATTATGCTATGTTAATATAAACAAAATTTAAAGCGAATATTCAGGGTACATTTGGAAAAAATATTTATTCGAAGCTCATACTGATTTCAATTACATCTTCAAGGTGATAAAAATGATTTACTTCCTGGTTTCCTCTGCCGTATCTTATATTATCGGCAGTATAAATTTTGCAATTATCTTCTCATCGTTCCTGCATTCTGAAGATATCAGAAAAAAAGGGAGCGGAAACGCGGGAGCAACAAATATGATGCGAATTTACGGCAAAAAAGCGGGTTTGACCGTGCTTTTATGCGATTTTTTCAAAGGAATCATTGCCGTTTTCACTGCAAGAGCCCTGATTTATTTCCTCGACGCACCGTATGAAACCGTATTATTTGCAGGATTTTTTGTACAACTCGGTCATATTTACCCCGTATTTTTTAAATTCAAAGGCGGTAAAGGAGTTGCCACTGCGGCGGGCGCCGCTATGGCGATTATGCCGCTTACCGCAATTATTCTGCTTGCGGTTTTTACCGTTATTGCACTTTCAAGCAAATTTGTTTCGCTCGCTTCGGGGATATGCGCCGCTCTCTATCCCCTGCTCGCCCTGTATTTCGGCAACGGAAACGGAAAGATTCTTTTTATATTTTCTGCTTGTTGCTCCGCACTCATTCTGATAAAGCATCTCTCAAACATTGACAGGCTTGTTAAAGGCAAAGAAAACGGAATATAAAAATAACGCTTGCAGATAATGCAAGCGTTTTGTTTTATTCCCATTCAAAGTTTTCTTTACCCGCACCGAGTTCAAAATGATACTTGGCGATACCGAGGTCAACCTTTGAATAAAAGCCGAGCAAGGCTTTCGCTTTAACCTTGTTCCCGTTAAGAACAAAGCGGAATTTCTGCTGATTGATTGCGGTAGGTGCAAGCAAAGCGGCCTCAACTCCCCTTTTAAACCATTCGGGTATTGCCGCACCGTCTTTGATTTCCGTCACTTCCTCAAAGGGTTTTGAAACGTGGTCTCTGCCCTGTTTTATGCCGTAGCCGACGGAAATTACCATACTGAATTTTTCACCTTTTCCGACGTCAAAAACACTTTTGCTTCGGCTGTAAGTAAGCGCTACCCAGCAGGTATTGAGTCCCAGTTCCTGAGCTTTAAGCACTACCCTCTCACCGTAATATCCGCAGCGCTCATCAAAGTCTCTGCCTCTGTCAGCAACAACGGCGATGTAATTTCTGACCCCGCTGAATTTGCCGTAATGAGCCATAAAACCGTTGAAAGCTTCGGGCTCATTTGTTATAAGCTGCATATTGAGTCTGCCCTCTTTGTTGCAAAGAGCAATCTCTTCATTGAGCGCTTTGATTGTTTCTTCACTCAACGGCTCATCAGTATATCTTCTTACACTGTGGCGGCTTCTCATAAGTTCAAAAACGTCGTTCATTGTTTTCACCTTAAAGTTCGATTTTTCTGTCTTTAAAATAATATTCCCTGTCGTGTTCGCTGATTTCACGCAAAACCTTACACGGGTTGCCTACTGCAACAACGTTTGCGGGTATGTCTTTTGTTACAACACTTCCGGCACCGATAACGCTGTTATCTCCGATAGTTATGCCCGGCAAAACAATAACGCCCGCACCGAGCCAGCAGTTTCTGCCGATATGAACGGGCATATTGTACTGATAAGCCTGTTCACGAAGCTCGGGAAGAATCGGATGACCCGCAGTTGCTATCGTAACGTTAGGTCCGAGCATAGTGTAATCGCCGACGTATATATGCGTATCGTCAACAAGAGTGAGACTGAAATTAGCATAAACACCCTTACCGAAATGAACGTGGTGTCCGCCCCAGTTAGCGTGAAGCGGCGGCTCGATGTAGCAATTCTCACCGATTTCGGCAAACATATCTTTAAGCATTTCGGCACGCTTTTCCTGTTCAAGCGGTCTTGTTGCGTTATAATCGTAAAGCTTTTCAAGGCAGGCAAACTGCTCGTTCATTATTTCGTCACCGTTAGGCAGATAAAGCTTGCCCGAATGAAGCATTTCTTTCATTGCAATCACTCCAATCATTTAAAATATAGCATTATGAATATTAAAAGTAAAGACATAAAAGGAAAAATCCCGAAGCCGAAGCTCCGGGATTGAATTCTGTTTATTCGGGTCTCTTGATCTGGTTCAGCTGTGCGTTCATTTCAAGAAGCTGCTCTTTTGTGAACTTGATGCCCGCTGTGCCGAGAAGAGTTGTGAGTCTGATGATTGTAAAGCCGTTCATCATCTGCATCATACCCTCGTTAAGTTCAAAGCCCGCTGCCATTGAGTTAGCCTTTTCACTGCCCATAAGATTCTTCATAATACCTGCAAAGAGCATCATTCCTTCGGGAGCCTTCATAACGTCGCCCATCTTATCGTTGAGTGAGAAATAGCCTTCACGCTCGGTGATATCAAACCAGTTGAGAATTGCACCCTTTTCCTTAAGACGGTATTCTTCGTTGAAAACTTCAACCTTACGGATAAAGCTTTCATCCTTGCAATCGCCTGCAACTGCAAGAAGCTTTGTTTCACCGCCGTTGGGCACGTCAAAATAGAAGAAATGCTCTGCACTTGCTTTCTTGCCGAGGCTTACGCCGTTTGCAAAGAGCTCAACTTCAGGCTGATTTGAATATACGGTAACCTTTGTTGTTTCTTCAACGCGGTCAACGTAACGCTTGCCGCAGATGTGAACGAAAGGATCGTCTGAAAGCCAGGCTTTATAAGCATAGAAAGAGTCTTTCTTATATTTACGGTCAAAGGTTACAAGACCCTTATGATTCTGACCGTTTTCGCCGCCTTCGCTTCTTGCGTCTGCGCCGAAGTCAAACATATTCCATACGTGCGTTGCCCAGATATAGGGTCTTGAATAGAGCTGTTTGATGAGCTCTTCGTGGTAATATGCCTGATATTCTTCCGTATAGTCGCCCTGTGTGGGATTTGAAGTGTGCCAGTTGAGAGCTTCACAGCCGTATTCACTCATACCGACGGGAAGATCGGGGAATTCCTTGTGGAAATTATCAAACCAGGGGCCGTTCATTGAGGTGTCTCCGCCGTACCAGCCGAAATAGTGGTTGTGAGAAACAACGTCGGGAATCTGTACGTAGGGATCGTGAATATCGCACATTGAAACAACTGCGATTGTTGTGAGTCTGGTCTTATCCATTTCGTGAACAAGGTCGTTGAGCACCTTATGATTATCGATAAGATCATCGTCTGAGCCGCTCATTGAAATTTCGTTTGAAAGACCCCATACAACGATTGAAGCGTGGTTATAGTTCTGCGCGATAAGTTCTTTCATCTGTGAGATTGTATTCTCTCTGCCTGTGGGCATATGCTTTGAAATATAAGGAATTTCAGCCCAGATAACAAGACCCTTTTCATCGCAGAGATCATAGAAATACTGATCGTGCTGATAGTGTGCAAGACGGATTGTTGTTGCGCCTACTTCACAGATAAGCTCGATATCTTCTTCGTGATGCTCGGGAAGAAGTGCATTACCGATTTCCCATCTGTCCTGATGTCTTGAAACACCGCGGAGAGGATAAGATTCGCCGTTGAGGAAGAATCCCTTTTCGGGGTCGATTTTAAACGTACGGCAACCGAATCTTGCGCTTACGTTATCAAGCACGTCTTCGCCTGCAATAAGCTTGACTTCGGCTGTGTAAAGATAGGGATCTTTTCTGCCGTGCCAGAGGTGAACGTTTTTGATTTCAAGGTTAACCTTTGTTTCGGAAACGTCCTTTGTTGCTTCAGCAACAACGTTGCCCTCTTTATCCTTGACTGTATAAACAAGTGTCTGTGCTTCCATTGCGTTTGTGAGGAAAACCTCAACCTCAACGTCTGCATCCGCGCCCTTGATTTCGGGTGTGATTTTGATGCCGGGAGCACCGTAATAATCAAGATCAAAATGTGAATTGCTTACGGCGATAATGTTTACGTCTCTGTAAAGACCGCCGTAGAAAGTGAAGTCAGCCATCTGGGGATAAACTCTGTCGTTGGGAGCGTTGTCAACAGCGATTACAAGAAGATTCTTTGCTTCAAGGGTATCGGTCATATCAACACGCCAGGTTGAATAACCGCCGTCGTGTGAAGCAAGCTTTTTGCCGTTGAGATATACTTCTGCAGATGAGTTTGCGCCCTTGATTTCAAGATAGTATCTGTCTGCTTCGGGAAGGTCAAGCTTATCGATTTCTCTTGCATAATAGCAAGTGCCTCTGTAATAATCGTTGCCGCCGTCCTGGCCGTCGATATTATTCCAGGTGTGGGGAAGATTAACAAAATTCCACTTTTCGGGCATTGAAGCGGGCACTGCTGTTGCTTCTTTTGTGAAAGCCCATTTTCTGTTTATATTAATGATATTTCTCATATTGATTTTCTCCTTGATTTAATAAAACAGCCGGCATAATCTACCGGCTGTAACACGCCTTGATTTTATACGTTTGCAGAACGTCTTTCTTCAAGTTCAGCAGTCATTTCAGCAACCTTTTTCTTGTTGAGGTTGTAGATAAATGCGATTGAAATGAACATAACTGCTGCGCTTACTGTATAAAGAGCGGCAACAAGCCACTTCATATTTTCCGCAACTGCGAAAGGCTGGTCAGCACCGAGCTTGCCGTCATATCCGAGAGCACCCATAATAAGGATAACGGCTGAGGGGCCCATACCCTGTGCGAGTTTTCTGAAGAATGAGTGAAGTGAATAAACGGTACCTTCTTCTTTTGTGTTATTCTTCCATTCGTTATAGTCGATAGCGTCAGCCATAAGTGCCCACGATACGCAGGTGTAAAAACCGAGGCCGAGACCGAAGAATACCTGTGCAACTACGTAGCCGATAAGACCAGCTGTGCCGTTGCCGAGAGGAAGGAAGAGGAGAAGTGCGCCGAACGTGCTTACTGCTGCACCGGCTGCACAAGCTTCTTTTTTGCCGAACTTATTAACAATCTTCTTGATGAAAGGCATAAAGAGGAACATGGGAAGATAGCTGATAAGCATAATGATACCGGAAATCTGTGCGTTTCCGAAATATGACTGGAAGAGAACCGTTGTTGCTGTTGTTGAACCCTGCATACCGATAAACATAGCCATAGCTGCAAGAGTTGCGCCTACTGCGGCACGGTTCTTCATAAAGTTACCGAAAGCCTTAAAAACGTTGAATTTCTGCTTCTTTTCGCTGATTGTAACATCGTTTTCTTCAACGCGGATCTCTGTTGTCTTGAGCATATATGAGAATGCGATAAGACCAAGAATACCCATAATGATTGCTGCGATAAATACAACTTCACCCTTGAGGTTATCGCTTGCATCGTAGCAGATGATGGGAAGAACTACCATAGGAACTATGTTGCCGACCATTGAGCCGATTGAACGCCAGGTTGAAAGCTCTGAACGTTCAGCACCGTCTGTTGTAATAACAGACATCATTGAGCCGTAAGGAACGTTTGCTATAGTGTAAAAAGCATCCCAGAGTACGTAACCAAGAACAAAAAGAATGCATCTCATTGCAAGAGGAGCCTGGGGAAGAGGAAGGAAGAAGAAGAGACCTGAGAACAAAAGACCGATAGCACCGATGAGTATGTAAGTCTTGAACTTGCCTCTCTTATACTTTCTCTTATCTGCGTCAAACATTGAGCCGAGAAGAGGGTCGTTGATTGCGTCCCATACCTGAACAACCAGAAGTAACGTTGCATACATTTCTTCGCCGAGAGCCATAAACTGTGTCCAGAAAATAGCCATAATTGAACTTTTGAGTGCAAAGCTCATATTGCAACCGAAGTCGCCTGCCGCATACGAAACCTTATCAAGCATACCAAACTTGCGGTAGCCGTTTGCGTCCAATTGAAGCTGTTTTTTCTTCATGAAATTTCCTCAACTTTCATAAAATATTTGCCTGCAGTTGATTTTTTTTGTTGAAAATACATCAACCTAACAACTATATTCTATAATATAAACAAATTTTTAGTGAGTATTATTTTTGCTTTTTTTAGTATAATTTTTATCTAAGTGTTGATTTTTCGCAAAAATTATACGATAATATATAAAAAATGGCAATTCAGGAGGCTTTGGGAAGTGTTTTATGATAAAGAACTTGCTTTTTTCAGAAAAACTCTTGGTAATTTACGTATAGATACCGTAATTATCAGCGAGGACTCACCCTTACCCGCGGATATTGACCGCGGGCTGAGAAAATTTCTGGGTCTGGAGAATGAATATGAGCAACGCTTCGGCAATCTGATAAAGAGTGTAGAAAAAAACACCGTTTATCAGGCAACCGACGCTTTTCTTTGCTCATACATCGTTATACCGTTACCCGACACCGAAGCAAAATCCGCGCTTGTTGCCGGCCCGTATTCAAAAGGCGGCATACGGCGTGAACAGCTTATGGAATCGGCAGAAAAATACGATTTTCCTCCCCTGCTTTTTTCGGAGCTTGAAAAGTATTATGCAAATCTGCCCGCAATAACGCAGGAAGACTGCCTTGTTGCACTTTACGAGAGTTTTGCCGAAACGCTTTGGGAAAACGATAATTATACAGTGAAAAGTTTCGAAAGTGAAAATGCCGAAAGGCTTTCAATTTCAACAATCAACACTTTCAAAGAAAAATCCGAGGACTCACTGCTTGCCGTAAGAGCGCTCGAAGATAAATACAGTGCAGAGCGCAAACTTATGCAGGCCGTCAGCCGCGGCTCCTCTCTGAAAGCCGAGCAGCTGATAAGTAAAGTTTCGGATACCGTTCTTGAAAGCAGAACTAACGACCCTTTGAGAAATACTCAGAACTATATGATTGTATTAAATACTCTTTTAAGAAAAGCGGCTGAGCAAGGCGGTGTTCATCCGTTTTATATTGACAGTCTCTCTTCAGATTTTGCAAAGAAAATAGAAACCGTCAAAACAAACAACGAGTGCATATCAATGATGCTGGATATGGTAAGCAAATATTCGCTTCTTGTTAAAGAACATTCGGCAAAAAACTATACCTCTCCCATTCAGAAAGTGATAACCATAATAGATTCCGACCTTATGGCAGACCTGAGCCTGAAAAGGCTTTCATCAGTTCTGAATATAAATCCGAGCTACCTTTCGTCCCTTTTTAAAAAGGAAACAGGCACAACTCTGACGGAATACGTTGCGAAAAAGAGGGTTGAAAACGCCGCGTTTCTGCTCAAAACAACCACTCTTCAGGTGCAGACAATCGCCCAGCACTGCGGAATTTTTGACGTAAACTATTTCACCAAAACCTTTAAAAAATATATGGGTAAAACTCCAAAAGAATACAGAGGATAAAAAAACAAGGGTCGATGCTTATCGACCCTTTTAACGTTATCAATATTCAAATTCGCAGATGCTGTTTACAACAACCGCCGCATCGCTGTATTTTTCGGCACCTGACTCAAAAATTCCGTAAAACTTGCCCGAAGCACAGTCAACACCTTCCAGAAGCGGAGGCTGACGAAGAGTTGCCTGTTTATCCCTGTTTGCAAGGAAATAAAGAGGAATTTCTTTGCTGCCAAGGTCAACGTATCCGTCGCATTCATCGGCGGTAACGTCACCGTAAACAAGCATAAACGAATCGTTGTTTCTGCCGTAAGAAGTGCTGAGAATAAATTCTCCGCCCTCTCCCCTTGCAAAGCCCTGAACACGGTTGGGAAGCGCGAGCGCATATTCGGGTGCGGGTGCGTTTTTATCCGCAGAATCAAAGCACGCATTCAAGTCCGAAAGCTTGTACGCGTTGCAACGCGCATAAGACCTTTCAAAAACAGATACCGCAATATGGTGAGAAGCATCCGTATCATAAGCGCCGTTCATATCAAAAGTATAAAACTCGCCGGCGTAAAGATGTTCACCGTCTGAATTTATAAACGAACATTTAATGTCTGCGGTTACGCTGCTGTCAAGCTTCACAGAGCCGCCGTCAGGCAAAGCGTTAAGCTCCGTCATTGAAACACGGTAAATCTTACTGCCGTTACCGATATAAAGATAGCCGCAATCCTGTGCAATGCCGCCTGCGTGACCCGTAAAAATATCACCGTTTGCTTTAAGCAGATTTACTGTTTTAATCTTCTCTCCGCTTGATGCATCAACGAATGCAATTACGGAAGCTTTATCGGCGTGGTAATACGAAACAACGTATGCACTTTCGTCTTCCGTAATGCAGAAACCCTGAGGAACGTAGCCGTTTTCTGTTTCTGGGATTGTACAGATTTCAGTGTAACCGGCATAGTTGTTTCTGAACTCAAACTTTGAACGAAGAGTTCTTTCAACGAGTTCAAAAATTCCGTCGATCTTTCTCACTGCCTCGGGTACTTCCGAAGAAAAAGCGGCAGAGCCTGTTGAGTTCACTGCAAGCGTAAAAACAAACGCCGTCAGCATAATCACACTCAGAATCTTTTTAATTTTCATTTTAATCTCCTGAAAAGAAAAGGGCGGGTCTTCCGAACCACCCCTGAATATTAGAATTAATCGGGCAGTGCGTTAAGCATTTCGCACATTTTAAGGTAAAATTCCCTTGTCTCTTTTTTGTTGCCCAGAAGTCCTACTGCGGAACCGTGGTCACCTCTGCTCACAGGCATAACCTGCCATATTCCTCTTTCAACAGAAGCTGAGTCATAATCCTTTGACGGCTCATCAAACGGATGCTTTGCACCTTCCGCCTGAACAAGAGCGTCGTTCGGGAACCATTTCTCATCGTAAACAATACCTGTTACGGGGTCTGTAAACTTCATAAAGCCCATAACAACGGACGTAAGCACTATGACGGGGTTTGTTCTGAGTCTCGGCACGTGTGTTCCGAGAACGGGAACTTCAACCGTTGTTGAGAAAGGATATGAGAAATAATAAATATCCGGGTTTATATCAAGCATTTTGTTGATTCTTTTTGCGCCTGTCGGGGTTATCTCAAACTGGCAGGTGTCTTCCTGATTTGCATGTGCGTTTTTGAATGCAGGAATAAATTTTTCCGCCGCGCCCGTTTCGGGGTTTTCGGAAAGACCGAACTGCTCCATGTGGAAATCTACCCACTTACCGTTAAGAGAAGACCTGCCGAGCATTCCGACGTAAGCAAGGCTTGCATTCATAACGATGTCATAAACTCCGAGATATTTCAGCGGATAATAAACAGGGCCGCTGTTATGGGGCGTCGTTACCGCTGTTACACTTTTAATCAGATTGCCTTTACCGCCTTTGAAAAGCTCGGAAACGCTGTCGGGGTCAGTTGCCGAAAGCTCTTCTTCGCTTCCGTTTTCAAGCAGATGAACAAGCATTCTTGCCGTTGTTCCGCCAAAGCTGTGACCGATAAGGTGAATCTGCTTTATTTTTCCGTCCTCATCAAGGCTTCCCCAGTCGGGAATCATCGGCTCACTGTATTTTCTGCCGAATCTTGCATGGTTAAATTTAGCGGAATGAACCACGCCGTAATCAACAACCGTGCCCGTAAGCTGGGCGTAAAGCTCACACGCTCTGTCCCATGCACTGTTGAGCGGTCCGACAGACGTCGAATAACATTCATAGCCTTCGGACTGAAGATATTCCATAAGATTACCCGTGGTTGCTCCCCAATAGGGAACAATCTTGTCAACGCCTTCGCTGCCGCCCCAGCCGTTCCAGCCGTGGATAAACACAAAAGGCTCTCGGTTTCTAAACTCCGCAGTGCAAGCTCCGTACGAGGAGTTTTTTACGGTGTTATCTTTATTCTTAATGATATCGCGTAAACCCATTTCCTCACGCCCTAACTATATAAGAATATCAAATTATTTTGCTATGCGTCTGATAACTGCCATGCAGTCTTCAAGATCCATAATCTTGGGAACGGGATAAAGAGGATTGCCTTCTTTAAGAGCTCTCTTTGCGATTGTGGGAATATCCTTTTCAAGAATATCAAGCTTTTCGGGGATATTCATTGTCTTGTTGAGCTCTTTGATCTTTTCGATGAAGAGGTTTGCTTTCTGTGCATCGTTCATACCTGCGGTTTCAAGACCTGCAATATCAGCAAGCTTTGCAAGACGTTCGTGAGCGGCTTCGCCGAAATACTCAAGAACGTAAGGAAGAACAACTGCGTTTGCAAGGCCGTGAGGTGTTCCGTACATACCGCCGAGATTATGAGCGATTGCGTGAACGTAACCTACGTAAGCTCGTGTGAAAGCAATACCCGCAAGGTATGAAGCTTCAAGCATATTCTGTCTTGCATCGATATCCTTGCCGTTTTCGTAAACCTTAAGGATATTGTCAAAAATCATTCTTGTTGCCTTTTCAGCTGCGGCTTCCGTGCCCTTTGTGTTACTGTGGCCGATATAAGCTTCAACGGCGTGGGTAAGAGCATCCATACCTGTTGTTGAGGTTATGTGGGGAGGAAGACCGAGGGTAAGTTCAGGGTCAAGCACCGCATACTTGGGACGGAGAACGGGATCCTGAAGAGCATATTTTTCGTGTGTTGAGGGGTCTGAAACAACGGCTGCGATAGTTGTTTCGGAACCTGTGCCTGCAGTTGTGGGAACGGCATAAATTGTGGGAAGCTTTTTGAGAATCTTGAGTGTGCCTCTCATCTTCTGAACACTCTGCTTAGGCTTTGCGATTCTTGCTGCAGCAACCTTTGCGCAGTCTATGGGTGAGCCGCCGCCGAATGCGATTACTGCCGCACAGTTATTATCTGCATAAAGCTTTCTTGCTTCTTCAATGTTATCGATTGTGGGGTTGGGCTGTGTGCCGTCATAAACAACGTATTTAACGTCTGACTTTTCAAGGCCTTCAAAAAGTCCGTCAAGAAGATGAAGGTTCATAAGACCTTTATCGGTTACAACAAGAACGCTGTTGTGTCCGTTTGCCTTAACAACCTCGGGAAGCTTCTTTACGCAACCTGCACCTTTCACAAGTTCGGGTTCTTTCCAGTTAAGAAAATTAACCGCAACTCTGAAAATTCCCTGATACGTTCTGCAATAAGCTTTAAAGAGAGCTGAAGCTGCCATATTTATCACCTTTTCCAAAAAAATTTTACAATAAATATATTAACACAGTTTTCCTCTGTTGGCAATAGCCGAAAAGGAGTTTTTGTTAACAAAAATTTTATTGAAATATCCATATACAAATGTTATAATCAAAATGGAATAATTTTGTGAGGTAAATAATATGCAAAAGATTACTACTTTCCGCAAAAAATTTATTGACTCAAACGGCAGAGAACGCATTTTCAACGGCGTTAACCTTTGCGACAAAGGCTATACCGCTTCCAACGGCAACGGTAACGGCAAAATCTATGAAGTACCCTTTGATGAAGAGCTTATCAAAAAGCTTTCACAGAGCGGCTTCAACATTGTCCGTCTCGGCTTGACCTGGGATGCCGTTGAGCCCCAGCCCTTCAAGTATAATGAAGAATACCTTGACAAAATCGAAAAAGTTGCCGATCTTTGCGAAAAATACGGCCTTTATTTTTATCTCGATATGCATCAGGATTTATATTCGGGATTCAAAGGCACGTACGGTGACGGTGCGCCCGAATGGGCTTGCCTTACAGACGGAATAAAGCCTCCCAACAAAACAAGAATTGTTTGGGCTGAGGGTTATTTCTGGGGCAGAGCCGTACACAAATGCTTTGATAATTTCTGGGCAAATTCATATTATGAGGGAATTCCTCTTCAGACTTATTTCTGCAAAATGTGGCAGCACGTTGCAGAAAGATTCAAGGATCACCCCGCCCTTTTCGGCTTTGATATGCTCAACGAACCCTTCCCCGGCACAGACGGCGGCAAGGTGTTCAGAAAGCTTATTTTCAGCGTTGCGAAAACGGTTATCACAGACAAGCGCTGCAACATCGGTAAAATGGCAAAGGATCTTCTCAGCGGCAACGCAATAAAAGTTCTTGATCCTTTTGAAGACCCCGATCTTTTCCGCAAGGTTACAAGCGCGGCTGACGGTTTAATCCGTAAATTCGACACAGGCGTTTATTCGGAATTCCTTAACAGAACAGCCAAGGCTATCAGAAGCGTTACCGATAACGGAATAATGATTATGGAAAACAGCTATTATTCCAACCTCGGCATTCCTTACAGCACTCCCGCCATCACCTATGACGGCAAGCGCGAAAAGAAGCTTTGCTTTGCTCCTCACGCATACGACCTTATGGTTGATACTCCCGCCTATAAGTACGCAAGCAACTCCAGAGTAGGCTCGATTTTTGATGAGCACAAACGCTCTCAGGACAGACTTGACGTACCCGTTATCGTTGGTGAATGGGGCGGCACTTCGGAGGGCTATGAATGGCTTCACCACATCAATTTCCTTCTCGATAAATTCGATAATAACCGCTGGAGCAATACGTACTGGGCATATTATGACGGAATGCTCAAAGACCCCATTATGCAGAGCATTAAAAGAACTTCTCCTGTTGCGGTATGCGGCGATATAACCGAATGCAAAACAGACAGAGAAAACGGTGTTTTCACCCTCGTTTACGAACAGGAAAAAGAATACGACCTTCCCACCGAAATCTTCGTTCACAAGCCCGCCGCTTCAATCGAATGCTCGGCTGAATATACGCTTGAGCCCATTGAAGACTGCGATGCTTCATTCCTTAAAATCAACGGAAAAGTCGGCACAAACAAGGTTGTTATAAAGTTTTGAATAAAGAAATGGGCGTACAAAACGTACGCCCATTATATTACATAAAAATCGGTTTGAATTTTTGAACTGATGCAAGTGAAATCGCATCCGCTCCGCCGACTATTATATGGTCGGCAAGCCTTATGCCCACCTTCCTGAAAATCGAAGAAAACTCGCTCGTCATATTAAGGTCTTCTTTTGACGGTGCGGCAATTCCGTTGGGATGATTGTGAGCAAAAACAACTGTATCGGCATTGTTCCTGAATGCTGTTTCAAGAGTCAGACGCTTATCTACCATAACCGTACCCGTTGTGCCCGACGCAAGCTCGCAGCAATTGATGAGATTGCCCGTTGCGTCAAGGCAAATCATAAAGAATTTTTCAACCTTTTCGCCGTAAAATTTCGAATTGACAAACTCCGTCATCTTCTCGGGCTCGGAAAGATTGATTTTCTTTTCGGTTGTGCTTTCGATATATCTTCTGCATAAACCGGGTATAAGCGAAATCAGCAACGCAGAGCTTTCTCCCATACCCTCAACCTCGAGCAATCTTTCATACGGTGCGTTGAACACCCTGTCAAGCGAGCCGAAGGTTGCAAGAAGTCTGTGAGCAAGCTCGTTTGTATCCTTTCGCGGGATCGAATAAAACAAAAGCAATTCCAGCAGATTATGGTCGGGTATTTTATCTATCCCCGCCTTGCGGAAGGTTTCGCGAAGCCTTGCTCTGTGATTAACGTGCGGATTCATATTTTGATTTTTATTTTCACTCATCAAAAATTCTCCTGAAACACTTTACTGATATTCTATTATACAGAAAATTCGCTTGTTTTCAAGCTTTTTTACGGAGGTCCTCTTGAAATCTTTCACTATCGCAAAAAACGACGCAAATCAGCGTCTTGATAAGTTCATAACAAAGGCTGTTCCGCTTCTTCCGAAATCGATGATGTATAAATATCTCAGAACAAAGCGCATCAAGGTCAACTCAAAGCGCGGCGAGATTTCGCAGAAGCTTGCCGAGGGCGACGTTGTTGATATGTATATCAACGACGAATTCTTTGCTCCCGTCAAAGAAAACTACGATTTTCTTGCAGCTTCAAAAAAGCTTGATATTGTTTATGAAGATGAAAACATTATTCTTCTTGACAAAAAAGTGGGTCTGCTCTCTCACCCCGACGAGGGAGAATACAACGATACCCTTATAACAAGAGTTAAACGGTACCTTTATGAAAAAGGAGAGTTTGATCCGAAAAACGAAAGCTCCTTCACCCCCGCCCTTGTCAACAGAATAGACCGAAACACGGGCGGTATTGTCATTGCCGCAAAAAACGCCGAAAGTCTGCGTATTCTCAACCAGAAACTCAAAGACAGAGAATTGCAGAAATTCTATCTCTGCGTTATTCACGGAACGCTCAAAAAGAAGAGCGGAATTCTTGAAGGCTGGCTTATCAAGGATGAAAAGAAAAATAAGGTTTCGGTTTTCTCAAAACCCAGAGACGGTGCAAAGCAGATTCGCACAAAGTATTCCGTAATAAGCGAAAGAGACGGTCTCAGCCTTGTTGAGGTTGACCTTCTCACAGGAAGAACTCACCAGATAAGAGCTCACTTTGCAAGCATAGGTCATCCCCTGCTCGGAGACGGCAAATACGGTACCAACGCTCTCAACAAGCCTCTCGGATACAAAAAACAGTTTCTTTATTCCTACAAGCTGGTTTTCACTTTCACAACCGATGCAGGTATGCTGAATTACCTTGACGGCAAAAGCTTTGAAGCTCCTGAAATATGGTTCAAAAAAGAGTTTTTGGACGGCAGTCTGACGGCAAATTTGTGAATTTTATTCAAATAATATATAAAAATTAATAAAAAAGCTTGTAAAATTCGCAAAAATAGTTTAATATATATGCGTTATGCTGTTCTATCAGCAGCAATTACAACACAGAAAAGGATGAACACAACATGGCTAAAAACGAAAACGCTAAAAGCAAAGCCGAGATTTACCGTGAGGAGCGTAAAGAAAGGTTAGCTAAAGCGGCAAAGAAAAATGCCACAAACGCAAAATCGCGTAAAACAGCAATTTCAATAACAAAGAAAGTTATCGCAGTAGCTATCATCGTTGCTATTCTTGGCGGCATCGCTTACGGTATTGACGATGTTTTCGGTTTCTCAAACAACTGGAAAACCGCTCTTACCATAGGCGAACATAAAATATCTGTTGCACAGTTTGATTATTATTACAGAATGTCATATAACTACTATGCTCAGATGGAAACAACATACAAGCAGCAGGGTTATTCTCTCGGCTTTGACACAACAAAAGCTCCTGACGAAGTTCTCAGCGGTCAGAAAGATGAAAACGGTGTTGAGCTTTACTGGTCAGATATCATCAAAGAATACGCAATCAACTCCGCAAAGAGCAACTTTGCATTCTATACAGAAGCTTTAAACAAGGGTTATAAGCTTACTGCTGACGAAACAAAAGAAATCAACGAAGCTATCGCTTCACTTAAAGAAAATGCACAGAAAAGCGGTATGTCTCTCAACGCTTATATCAGAGGCTATATCTCAAAGGGTCTTACCGAAAAAGGTCTTCGTGAACTTATCGAAATCGAAACAATCGCTTCACGTTACGAAGAAGATTACCGCAACGCTTCAAATGAAAAGATAACAGAAGACGCTATTAAAGCTGAATACGACGCAAACGTTAACGATTACAACTACACCGACATCGTTTACTATCAGATTTCAAAGACTCTCACAAAAGAGGCAAAAGAAACTGACGACGCTTTCAAAGCAAGAAAAGAAAAGAACGACGCAGCTATCCTTGCAGCTGCTGAAGAAATCGCTTCAAAAGCTACTGACGTTGAAGCTTTCGGTGCTGCCGCTCTTGAATATAAGAACAGCTTAGAAGAAAAGAAAGAAGCAGAAGACACCAAAGAAGAAACTGCTGATGCAGAAGCTGAAGTTGAATACCCCACCAAGGAATCAAACGCAGCAAAGTTTGAAACTCTCAAAACCAACTTCTCTGAAGACGCTGCAAAATGGGCTTTTGATGCCGCACGTAAAGCAGGCGAAGTTAAGGTTTTCTCAACAGAAAAATCAGTTTACGTTATCTATCTTGTAACTCCCTCATATGAAGGCAGTATGGTAAACGTTCGCCATCTTCTCATTAAGTTCAATGCAAAAGATTCAAAGAACGTTACAGAAGAAGAAAAGAAGGCAGCAAACAAGAAGCTTAACGACCTTATCGCATCTTACAAAGATGAAGCAGGCAACATCACAATCACAGAAGAAGAATTCATCAAGCTCGCAAAGAAGAACAGTGAAGATACAGGCTCTGCTACAAACGGCGGTCTTATCGAAGGCATCACCAACGGTTCAAACTACGTTGAAAACTTTGAAGTTTGGAGCATGGATAAGAGCAGAAAAGTAGGCGATTGCCAGATTATTGAAACAGAATACGGCTATCACCTTATGTATTTCGTAGAAAACACAGGTGCTGACTGGAAAGAAGCAATCCGTAATGATCTTCAGAATAAAATGTACGAAGAAGACGCTGAAAAGCTCATCGGTGACAACGGCAAATACAAGGCAGTTCTTAACGATAAAGTAGTTGCAAAAGCTGTTAAAGAATATTGTGACAGTGTCAGAGTAGAACTCAATCAGCAGGCATTAAACAGCCAGTACAGCTATTAATCAAACAACAAAGCCGTCGGAGAAATCCGACGGCTTTTTAATTACAGTCAAGCATAAAAAAGGTGCATCAGACGATGCACCTTTTATTATTACATATTATATCCCATCTCAAATGCTTTGAGATTGAGTTCAAGGAACTTGGGGGGAACGTTATCCTTGAGTGCCTTTATCCATATCTCCTTATCAAGAGAAGTGCTCTTTGCCATAGCACCGATAAGAACAACGTTAACTGCCTTTGAGTTGCCTGCTTCAACAGCAAGGCTGAGAGCGTCGATAACGTCAACATCAGCACCCGCCGCCTTTACAGCACCGATAACGTCTTCGGGATACTGTGCTGTGCCGATAACTACGGGCATAGGGTCAATCTGCTGTGAGTTAACAATAATCTTGCCGTCGGGCTTAAGATATTCAAGCCATCTTGCAGCTTCAAGCTGCTCAAAAGCAAGAATAATATCTGCTTCACCCTTTTCAATGATGGGTGATGAAACCTTTTCGCCGTAGCGTACGTAGGTTACAACCGAGCCGCCTCTCTGGCTCATACCGTGAACTTCAGATACCTTTACGTCGTATCCGCAATCAAGAAGTGCGGAGCCGAGAATACGGCTTGTGAGCAGTGTACCCTGACCGCCTACGCCAACTATCATTATTGATTTATTCATCGTTCTTCCTCCTTCTTATTCAATTGCACCGAATTTACAAAGCTGACTGCAGACGTTGCATCCGAGACACTGTGTGAAGTCAATCTGTGCTTTGCCGTCCTTCATGCTGATTGCGGGACAGCCTATCTTCATACACATCTTGCATGACTTACATTTATCTGCATTAACTTTGAGCGGAGGATTATGTTTAACGGTTTTAAGAAGGGCACAGGGTCTTCTTGAAATAACAACGGCGGGACCGTCTGCTTCAAGAGCCTGTTTGATACCGTTTTTGGTTTCTTCAAGGTTATAGGGGTCAACAACGCAAACGTTGCTGATACCAACTGCTTCAGCAAGCTTTTCAAGGCTTACTGCCGCCGCGGGCTCGCCCTTAATGTTGTAGCCCGTTGTGGGATTCTGCTGGTGACCCGTCATACCTGTGATTGAGTTGTCAAGAATGATAACAACGGAAACGGTTGCGTTATAAGCGATATTGATAAGACCTGTAATACCCGAATGGATGAAGGTGGAGTCGCCGATAACGGCAACGCTCTTCTTAGCATTTGCGGGGTCTGCTGCGTTTCTGCCGTGAAGGCCCGAAACGGAGCCGCCCATACAAAGAACGGTATCCATCATTCCGAGAGGCGCCGCAACACCGAGAGTATAGCAACCGATATCACCGCTTACGGTAACGTTAAGCTGCTTGAGTGCATAGAAAAGGCCTCTGTGAGGACAGCCCGCACAAAGTACGGGAGGTCTGGGAACGATGTTTACATCGGTCTTGAGTGACTTGTTTTCCTTGCCGAGAATAACCTTTGCAATAAGGCTCTGTGAATATTCACCCTGAAGAGTGAATGCCGATTTACCGATAACTTCAATGCCGTTTTTGAGACAGTGTGTTTCAATGTAATCGTCAAGCTCTTCAAGAACGTAAACCTTTTCGCATTCAGCGGCAAAGTTTCTGATAAGGTCTACGGGAAGAGGATATACGCAGCCGAGCTTGAGATATGATGCGTTTTCGCCGAGTGCTTCCTTTGCGTACTGGTAGCAGATACCCGAAGTGATTACGCCGATTTTTTTGCTGTTATATTCAACTGTGTTAAGGCCGTCTTCAACAGCCTCCTTTTCGCAGTAAGCAATCTGGTCAAGAACTCTCTGCTCAACAACAACGTGCTTTACCTTTGCGTTTGCAGGCACCATAACGTATTTCTGAGGATTCTTGACGTATTCCTTAAGTCCGTTATCAACTCTTTCGCCAACGGGAGCAACGCTTCTTGAGTGAGCCACTCTGGTTGTGAGTCGGATAATAACGGGAGTATCGAACTTCTCTGAAAGCTCGAATGCACGCTTTGTGTAGTCAAGGCACTCTGCAGAATCAGAAGGCTCAAGCATCATTGTTTTTGAGCCCATAGCGTAATGTCTTGAATCCTGTTCATTCTGAGATGAGTGCATTCCGGGGTCGTCCGCAACAAGCAGTACCATACCTGCGTTAACGCCTGTGTATGAGGCTGTGAAAAGAGGGTCAGCCGCAACGTTGAGACCAACGTGCTTCATTGCGCAGAATGAACGTGCACCCGCAACGCAGGCACCGAAAGCTACTTCTGCGGCAACCTTTTCGTTGGGAGCCCATTCGGTAAACATTTCGTCATATTTTGATGCAAACTCGGTAACCTCTGTGCTGGGAGTACCGGGATAGCTTGAAACAACTCGGCAGCCGGCCTCATAAAGACCTCTTGCAACCGCTTCGTTGCCTAAAAACAGTTTTTTCAAGGGATTTCCTCCTAATCTGTTTTCGGTTTATGATGTAAAACCGATGATTTTTATTTAACTTGATTATTATAGTATTTTTATAAGAAAAACACAAGTAATATTTTTTAAAGGGTGCACAGGTCCGTGCACCCTTCCTGATTATTTATTTACGTTCATTTCAACCTGAGTTGCAACAAGACTGTCACCGCAGTAAATCTTACGAAGCTTCGGCTTTTCGATTTTGCCTGTGGGGTTACGGGGTACTTCGGCAAAAATAATCTTGTGAGGTCGCTTGTATCTGGGAAGGTCGCGGCAGAAATCCTTGATATCCTCTTCGTCCGCCTTACAGCCTTCTTTGATTTCGATGATTGCAGTTGCAATTTCACCAAGTCTTGCATCGGGAAGACCGATAACGGCGACGTCCTTGATAGCATCGTGCTTGCGAAGGAAATCTTCAATCTGTACGGGATAGAGGTTTTCACCGCCCGAAATGATAACGTCCTTCTTACGGTCAACAAGATAGATAAATCCGTCTTCATCTTCCTGTGCCATATCGCCCGTAAAGAGCCATTCGCCGTGAAGAACGTCGTTTGTTGACTTTTCATCGTTGAAATAGCAAAGCATTACGCCGGGGCCCTTAACAGCAAGCTCACCTACGTCGCCCTTTGCAACTTCATTACCGTTTTCATCAACAATCTTGGTTTCCCAGCCGTAGCCCGCCTTACCGATTGCACCAACCTTGTGAACGTTTTCAACACCGAGATGTACGCAGCCGGGTCCGATTGATTCACTCAGACCGTAGTTGGTATCGTACTGATGGTGAGGAAATACCTTGAGCCATCTCTTAATAAGGCTGGGGGGAACGGGCTGTGCGCCGATGTGCATAAGACGCCACTGTGCAAGATTATATCGGTCAAGCTCGATATCGCCTCTTTCAATGGCATCAAGAATATCCTGTGCCCACGGAACGAGAAGCCATACGATTGAGCAATTTTCTTCAGAAACGGCTTTGATTATCCATTCGGGTCTTGCACCCTTGAGAAGAACTGTTTTGCCGCCTACGAGAAGCGAGCCGAACCAGTGCATCTTTGCACCTGTATGGTAAAGAGGCGGAATGCAAAGGAAAACGTCGTCCTTTGTCTGCGAATGGTGATTCTGTTCAACCTCACAGGAATGAACAAGGGCCTTGTGCGCGTGAAGAATAGCCTTGGGGAAGCCTGTTGTACCCGATGAGAAATAAACGGCAGCTTCGTCGTCATCGCTGATTTCAATATCAGGATTCTTTGAAGTACAGTAAGTAACAAGCTTATTGTAGCTTTCTGCAAAGGTGGGGCAGTCTTCGCCGAGATAGAGGCAAAGTCTTACGCCGGGAATACGGTCTGAAATCTGCTCCATACGGCCTGTGAATTCGGGACCGAAAACAATTGCATCGCTCTCAGAAAGCTTAAGACAGTATTTGATTTCGTCCGCAGTGTAGCGGTAGTTGAGAGGAACTGCATGAGCTCCTGTTTTGAGAATACCGAAATATATGGGCAGATATTCAATGCAGTTCATAAGAAGAATTGCAACTCTGTCACCTTTTTTGATACCTCTTGAAAGGAGGAAGTTTGCAAAGCGGTTTGCTCTCTTATTGAAATCCTCCCAGGTAATTTCGCTTCTGCCGATACCTCTTGCGCCCTGCTCAATAAGTGAATATTCACGCCAGGTTATGCGGCTTTTTTCCTGTAATTCGGGGTTGATTTCAACAAGGCTGACGTCATCCTTGTAAAGTTCTGCATTTCTTTCAAGAAATTTTGTAATGGGCATGCTTAACATCCTTTTCTGTTTATAATATGACACAACTCTACCGAAGCAAAACTGCCTCGGTAGAGCGATAATTTTATTATTCTGCTTCAACAACACCGTTGTAGAAGAAATCCGTTTCTTTCTGGTTGTTTGTTTTTGTAACCAGACTTACAACTACGCAAAGAACGATTGAAGCCATCATTGCAATACAAGCAAAGATCGGGCCTTTTGCCGCAAGGTCGGCAAGAGTTGCATTTCCTGTGAAAGCAAGAAGCTTTGCGGCGGCGGGAATAACCGCGATACAGAATCCGCCGAGAATTCCTGCCCACGCACCCTTTGTATTTATCTTCTTCCAGAAGAGTGAAATAACGTAAGGTGCAAGGAATGAGCCTGAGATAATACCCCAAGAATAGCTCATCATATCAAGAATGGGTGTGTCGGAATTTGCTATAATATACGAACATATTACAAATATAACACATAAAACCTTGATTGTAAATGATGATTTTTTATCATCCATATCTTTCTTGAAGTGCTTGATAAAGTCGATTGTCAGAGTTGAGCTTGCGGTAAGAGTAACCGAGCAAAGGGTTGAAACCGAAGCCGCAATAAGAAGCATAAGAACAATGCCGAGAAGCACCGAAGGAATATTTGCCATTTCAAGCATTCTGGGAACAATGTAATCCTGTGCGATAAAGCCTTCTGCTGCGGGGTTGTTGAGCTGTTCAAAGCTGAAGAATCTGTAGCAGAGCGAGCCGATAAAGTATCCGCCGCCTGCAACAAGAAGAGCGAAGAAGGTTGAGATTGTTATACCTTTCTTTGCCTGCTTGTCGTCTTTGATACCGAAATACTTTGTAACCATCTGAGGAAGACCCCAGGTGCCGAAGCTTGTCATAAGAACGGTTGCCCAGAGTGAAGTCCACTGGCTGCCGTTGAGTTTGGGAAGACCTTCTGTTGTTTTTGCGTATTCCATAATACCCTGAACACCGCCGACTGCATCGCAACGGATAACACAGAATATGAGAAGTGCAACACCGAACATCATTACGATACCCTGGAAGAAATCGGCTCTTGCCTGAACGAGGTAACCGCCAAAAACAAGCATAAGAGCTGCAACAACGGCAATGATTATCATACAGTATTCAACCTTGATACCGAGAAGAACGTCTGCAATTGAAGCAAGACCCTTGTAAACCGATGCTGAGTAAGGAATAAGAAAAACAAAAATAACTATGCAAGCGAAAAGACGCATTGCGGGGCTTGAATATCTTGTATCAAGAAGCTGAGGCATTGTTTTGATTTTAAGTCTTGCCGAAACGTCTCTTGTTCTTCTTGCAAGAACTTTCCAGGCAAGCCACGAACCGAAAACAGCGTTGCCGATACCGGCAAGAATACCCCAGAGACCGAAGCCCTTACCTGTGCCGCCTGCATAACCTACAAACATAACTGCTGAGAAATAGGCGGTGCCGTAAGAGAGAGCAGAAAGCCATGCTCCTGCTTTTCTGCCGCCAACGGTGAGGTCTGCGATACTTGTTGCTTTTTTGCCCTGAGTGATACCGATTACTGCCATTATAAGAACATAAATGCCAATCGTTATCCAAATAGGTAAACGTTCCATAAAACCGCCCTTTCTGTTTATCACTTTAAAGCTGTTGTGCTTTAAAGCTTTTATGCGTTAAAGTGATGTATGTATAATATACCTTTTCTTTCTGTTTGTCAACAGTTTTATTGAAATTTTTTAAAAAAATTTCCGGCGGTCAGAAACCGCCGGATAAACTTATATATTAAGGAATTTTCTGAAATCGCTGATATACTTTTTGGCGATTCGCTTCTCGCCTGCTTCCGCAAAGATACGGAGCAGAGGCTCTGTGCCTGAAAAACGGCAAATTACAAAGCTGTCATCCTTGAAATAAACCTTGCAGCCGTCTTCATAATTAACTTTTGCGATTTCACAACCGAAATCGGGAAGCTTCTTTTCATCAAAGATAATGCCGTTGATTACGCTCTTGTATTCGGGCGCAAACTTAAGATTATCTTCAACCATAACAAATTTTCCGTATTCCTTTTCAAGCTCATTAAGAAGCACCGAGGGAGTTTTTCCGATTACGCTTACCATCTCAGCAAAAAGCGATGCGGCATAAACGGAATCCTTGCCGTGGATATGTCCTCTTACGGTAAGACCGCCCGAAGATTCGCCGCCGAGCACGGCATCAACCTCGTCAATCTTTGAAGAGATATACTTAAAGCCAACGGGCACTTCATAGCATTTTTCGCCGAAGCTTTCTGCAATTCTGTCAAGCATGTGGGTTGTTGCAAGGTTTCTTACAACGGGGCCTTTCCAATTCTTATACTTAACAAGATAGTAATAAAGCATACAGAGAATTTCGTTTGCGTTTATGTATCTGCCGTTACCGTCGATAATACCGAGACGGTCGCCGTCGCCATCCATCGCAATGCCGAAATCGTATTTATCCCTTGTTACAAGGTCGCTCAGCATATTCAGAGTCTGCTCATTGGGAGCGGGCATCATTCCGCCGAAGAATGCGTCCTTGTTGATATTGATTGTATCGATTGTACAGCGTGCGGTGTGAAAGATAACTTCCAAAGGATATGAGCCCGAGCCGTGCATAGCGTCAAAAGCAACTCTTAATCCCCTGTCACGTAAAGCCTTCATATCGAGAAGTTCAATAATATCATCAATGAACTCATTGAAAGGACCCTTGCGATAAACAATTTTGCCGTCAGATACAAGCAAATCAAAATCGCCGAACTCAACGTCAAAAATGTTTTCAATTACGTTTTCGAGCTCTTCCGTAACCTCAAGGGGTGCATCCCTGCCCTCTTCAACAAAAAGCTTGATGCCGTTATAGCTTGAGGGGTTATGGCTTGCGGTAATTTCAATACCGAAGTTCAGCTCTTTATCTTTAACTGTGTGCATAATAAGCGGTGTTGGAGCCGAGCGGTTAAGAAACCAGACCTCAATTCCGCCCTGTGCAATAACTTCCGCAACCCATCTTGCCGCCGTTTCAGATAAGAATCTGCGGTCATAACCGATTACGATGGGTTTATTATCAAGATGCTTTCTTCTTGCGTATTCGAGAATACCCATCGCAACGCGGCGGATATTATCGCATATAAAATCTTTTCCTATTTCGGCTCTCCAGCCGCCTGTACCGAATTTTATCATTTGTCTTCGCCTCACGTTTTATATGGTTATTACTTTACGGGAACAAGCTTTTCCTTGCCGCCCATGTAAGGACGAAGCGCAACGGGAACGTTTACACTGCCGTCCTCATTGAGATTATTCTCAAGGAATGCAATAAGCATTCTGGGAGGAGCAACAACCGTGTTATTAAGAGTATGAGCAAAATACTTGCCGTCCTTGCCGTTAACTCTGATTTTGAGTCTGCGTGCCTGTGCATCGCCGAGGTTTGAGCATGAACCAACCTCGAAATACTTCTTCTGTCTGGGTGACCATGCTTCAACGTCAAATGACTTGACCTTGAGGTCAGCAAGGTCGCCTGAGCAGCATTCAAGAGTTCTTACGGGAATATCGAGCGAGCGGAAAAGATCAACCGTATTCTGCCAGAGCTTTTCAAACCACATCATACTCTCTTCGGGCTTACAAACAACAATCATTTCCTGCTTTTCGAACTGATGAATTCTGTAAACGCCTCTTTCTTCAATACCGTGAGCGCCTTTTTCCTTACGGAAGCAGGGCGAGTAACTGGTAAGGGTATGAGGAAGAGTTGCTTCGTCAACGATTGTATCGATATATTTACCTATCATTGAATGTTCGCTTGTACCGATAAGATAGAGGTCTTCGCCCTCGATTTTATACATCATTGCGTCCATTTCGGCAAAACTCATAACGCCTGTTACAACGTTGCTTCTGATCATAAAGGGAGGTACGCAGTAAGTAAATCCGCGGTCAATCATAAAATCTCTTGCATAAGAGATAACTGCGGAATGAAGACGTGCGATATCGCCGCAAAGATAGTAGAAGCCGTTGCCTGCAACGTTTCTTGCCGCGTCAAGGTCAATGCCGTTGAAGCGTTCCATAATTTCTGTGTGATAAGGAATATCGAACTCGGGTACAACGGGCTCGCCGTACTTTGTAACCTCAACGTTTTCACTGTCATCCTTGCCGATGGGTACACTGGGGTCAATAATGTTGGGTATAATCATCATTATCTTTGTTACCTTTTCGGCATATTCAGCTTCAAGCTTTTCGCATTCTGCAAGTCTTTCGGAGAACTCTGTTACTCTTGACTTTGCAGCCATTGCTTCTTCCTTTTTGCCCTGTGCCATAAGCGCACCGATTTCCTTTGAAACCTTATTGCGGTTTGCACGAAGGCTGTCTGCTTCTGCTTTGATTGCTCTTGACTGTGCATCAAGCTCAATTACTTCATCAACAAGAGGAAGCTTGCTGTCCTGAAACTTCTTCTTAATATTCTCTTTAACAAGTTCGGGGTTTTCTCTTAAAAATTTAATATCAAGCATAATATCACTCCTGAAAGTGTTTTTTTACATCTTTGAAATAACTTCCACTGCATCCTTTACGCAGTCATCGTCTGCAAGCTCAACCGCACCCTTATCAACAAGAGCCGCAGTTTTGGGATCGATGGGAATTCTTGCAAGAACGGGAACGTCGAGTTCCTTTGCAACCTCTTCAAGCTTACTTTCGCCGAAAACGTTGATTTTCTTGCCGCAATCAGGGCATACAACGTAGCTCATATTCTCAACGAGACCGAGAACAGGGATATTCATAAGCTTTGCCATATTGTAGGCTTTCTTAACAATCATTGTAACAAGATCCTGAGGTGTTGTCACGATAACGATACCGTCAACGGGAAGATTCTGGAAAACGGTAAGCGAAACGTCGCCAGTTCCGGGAGGCATATCAACAAACATATAGTCAACGTCACCCCAGGCAACGTCCTTCCAGAACTGCTGGATAACACCCGAAATAACGGGGCCTCTCCATACTACGGGCGAGTCTTCGTTTTCAAGAAGAAGGTTAACGGACATAATTTTAATGCCTGTGTTGCTTTCCTCGGGAAGAAGACCTGTTTCGTCTGCCTTTGCTCTGCTCTTGATACCGAACGACTTGGGAATTGAGGGACCTGTTATATCGGCATCAAGCACCGCACAGGCGTTGCCTCTTGCCTGCATCGCACTTGCAAGCATTGACGTTACAAGTGATTTGCCTACGCCGCCCTTACCGCTTACAACGCCGATAACTTTTTTAACGTTGCTGAAAGGACCGCAAGGAATTCTTAAATCTTCTTTCTTTGATGAACAACCGCCTGCTGATGCACAGCTTGCGCAGTTGCCGCTGCATGATTCGCTCATTGTGATTCTCCTATTAAATAAATTGTTTTATAATAAACTCAATGCCGTATGCTAATCCGTAAATCAACGGCATATGGGCAATATATATGATAAGTGTGAATTTGCCGATTGCGGCAAAGAAAGGTATTCTTCTTTTACAGGTCCATTCGGGGAAGCCGTTTTTCTTGAAGTAAATTCCGCTGAAAGCCCCGCAAAGAAAAATAAATATGCTCGGAAATACCGGAAAATAATCCGCCGAATAGAATCCGGGAATATCAAGTCCGAAAACCGCAAGCCATTCGTGGCTGTAAAGTGATTCGGGAAGTTCGAATCTTACAAGCTCACCGTAGCTTAAAACTCCGTCTGCCACTCCGCCGAAAAACGGATAAAGCACCGTACAAAGCAGTATTCCCGCAACGGGCGGTATTTTTCTCAATCCTTTTTCCGCTAATGCAAAAAGAAGTATGCACACGGCAAGCAGATGAAGAATGCCGAAATAAATCTCGCACTCAATAAATCCGAAAGCGGGCATAATAACCGCCGTAAACAACGTTACAATTCCTGCCGCCGCCGCAATTCGCAGACCTCTTTTAAGGTTGCTTCTTGAAAGAGCGCAAGAAATGCCGCAGATGAAAATAAACACACCCGCAAAAATCGGCTGCACGGGCATAAAGAAATTAAAAAGCCTGTTTGCCCATTCATAACCGAACATTGAATCAAGAATATAGAATGCGTGGTAAAAAACCATACATAAAACGGCAAAGCCTCTTAACTCATCAAAAAAATATATTCTTTTTTTCGATTCGTTTAAACCGTTCATTCGCCGCCTCAATTATTCACATACTATTCTAATTTATTATTTTATCATAACAAATCAAAAATGCAAGACTTTATTGACTTTAATAATGTTTTGTTTTAAAATTATTTTAATAATATAATTCGGAGCTACAATATGATTGATAAAATAAGAGATTTACTTTTCAAAATTTTCAAAAAAGAAACTTTCCTCGGAAAAATAATCGATAAATTTTTCACCCGTGAGATTGTTTCGTATATTTTCTTCGGCGTGCTTACTACAGCCGTCAATCTTTTAACGTTCTATATATTCAAAGAGCTTTTCATAAAAATCGGCTGGGACGGAGTTTTCAACGCTCTTCTTTCTTCTTCCGGCTGGGAAAAAGCAATTGAGCTTTTCGCCGACGGCACGGATTATCTCGATGCCAACACCATAGCCTGGGTTGCGGGTGTTCTTTTTGCATTCTTCACAAACAAGCTGTTTGTATTCGAATCAAAAAGCTGGAAGCCCGCCGTTGCAATCAAGGAATTCATCGCATTCGTAGGTGCAAGAATCCTTTCTTTCCTTGCGGAAAGTCTGCTGATGTTCCTTATGGTAACCGTTCTTTCATGGAATGAGCTTCTGGCAAAAATCATCGTATCCGTTGTTGTTATTGTTATGAACTACGTTTTCAGCAAGCTGTTCATTTTCAAGAGTAAGAAGGTAGAAGAAAAATGAAAATTTCAGAAATCTTAAATCAGAATAAGCTTTCGCTTTCATTTGAGGTGTTTCCTCCCAAAACAAGCGAAACTTATGAAAACGTTAAAAATTCCGCTCTCGGTGTTGCAAAGCTGAACCCAGATTTTATGAGCGTTACTTACGGTGCGGGCGGCTCAACAAGCACCTACACTCTTGACGTTGCACAAAGCATTCTTAAAGAAGGCGTAACTCCCGTTGCTCACCTCACCTGCGTTTCGTCAAGCCGTGAAACAATCCGCGAAAGGCTTGCTGAAATCAAAGAAAAAGGAATTGAAAATATTCTTGCTTTAAGGGGCGATTTGCCGAGCGGTGTAACTCCTCAGAGCCTTGATTTTACATACGCCTGCGACCTTGTTGAGGAAATAAAAAGCTTCGGCGGTTTCTGCATCGGCGGTGCGTGTTATCCCGAGGGACACACTGAAAGCGAAAGCCTTTCCGCCGACATTATCAACCTTAAAAAGAAGGTTGATGCGGGCTGTGAATTCCTCACAACGCAGATGTTTTTTGACAACAACATTCTTTATAATTTTCTTTATAAAATCCGCGAAGCGGGTATAACCGTACCCGTAATTCCCGGCATTATGCCTGTTACAAACCCCGCACAGATTAAAAGAATCTGCTCTCTTTCGGGCACAATTCTGCCCAGAAGATTCATTCAGATTGTTGACCGTTTCGGCTCAAGCCCCGAAGCAATGAAACAGGCAGGAATCGCCTACGCAACCGAGCAGATTATTGACCTTTACGCAAACGGCATAAAGGCTGTTCACGTTTATTCGATGAACAAACCCGAAGTTGCACAGAAAATTCAGTCTAATCTTGAAGGAATTATAGGATGATAACTGTTATATCCGCAAAACCCGATGAAATAGAAATCAGCAACAAAGCAATTGAAGAATATCTCGGCTATTTCGGTGCAAAGGCAGACGAAACGGTTTATCCGATTATCAAGGAATGCAAAAAAGAGTTTTTGCTTACCGTTGAATACAAAGCCTGTATTGCCAGAACCGACGTTACAATCGAAAACGGTTGTGTCTGTCTGGACTTTATGAAAACCGAAAGCAAATCCCTTTGCGGCAACCTGAAAAACTGCGATTCTTCTTTTGTTTTTGCCGCCACAACAGGTGCGGCAGTCCAGAGACTCATTGCCAAGAATTCGGTTATCTCGCCGCTCAGAGGTATGGTTACCGACTGCATAGGCTCTGCGGCAATCGAAGCCTTCTGCGATTATATCAACCGCTCTTCGGGTAATACGGATTATCTCCGACCCCGATTCAGTCCGGGTTACGGCGATTTGCCCATCACCTGCCAGCAGACTCTTCTTGATTTTCTTGAGAGCAAAAAGAGAATCGGTCTTTCGCTTACCGAAAGCGGTATGCTCACACCCGTCAAATCGGTGACCGCTTTAATCGGAATCGGCAAGGATAAAAATAAATGTCAGGGCAAAAACTGTATGGTTTGCAACCGTGAAAATTGCCCCTATTCATAAAGGATTGTTAATATGAACGTTCTTGAAAAAATTAAAAACGGAATAACCTATTTTGACGGCGGTGCGGGCACGCTTTTGCAGTCGTGGGGATTAAAAGCGGGCGAGCTTCCCGAAAGCTGGAATATTCTTCACCCCGAAAAAATCACCGAAATGCACCGTATGTATCTTGATGCGGGTGCAGATATAATCACCTCAAACACCTTCGGTGCAAACCGTCTTAAATTCGATAACCTTGAAGAAATCATTTCTGCCGCCATAACAAACGCAAAAAAAGCTATAGGTGACAGCGAAAAATACGTTGCTCTTGATATCGGCCCTCTCGGCAGAATGCTCGAGCCTCTCGGGGATTTACCGTTTGAAGAAGCGGTTAAAATCTTTGCCGAAACGGTTAGAATCGGCGAAAAAGCAGGCGCGGATTTACTTCTTATCGAAACAATGACCGACGCCTACGAAACCAAAGCCGCTCTGCTTGCCGCAAAAGAAAACAGCTCTCTGCCCGTATTCGTTACCAACGCTTACGGCGACGGCGGAAAGCTTATGACGGGCGCCGACCCCAAGGCAATGGTTGCCCTTCTTGAGGGTATGGGTGCCGACGCAATCGGTATGAATTGCTCACTCGGACCGAAGCAGATGAAAGAAATTGTTGAGGAAATGGCAAAATACGTTTCCGTGCCGCTGATTGTCAACCCCAACGCAGGTCTGCCCTCGGTTGTTGACGGCAAGAGCGTTTTTGACGTTGATGCCGATGAGTTTTCCGATATTATGTGCGAAATCGTGAAATCGGGTGCGTGCATCGTCGGCGGTTGCTGCGGCACAACTCCCGAATATATCAGAAAAACCGTTGAGAAAACAAAGAATCTGCCGTTTTCTCTTCCCGAAAAGAAAAATCTTACTCTCATTTCTTCATATACCCACGCCGTTGAAATCGGCAATAAGCCTGTGATTATCGGCGAAAGAATCAACCCCACAGGCAAAAAAAGATTCAAGGAAGCGCTCCGCGAAAACGATATTGCATATATCCTAAACGAGGGTATTGCTCAGAATATCAAGGGCGTTTCCGTGCTTGACGTTAACGTTGGTCTGCCCGAAATTGACGAAGCTGAAATGATTGTTTCGGTTGTAAAACAGCTTCAGAGCATTCTTGATTTGCCGCTTCAGATTGATACTGTTGACTATTCCGCAATGGAAAAAGCAATGAGAATCTATAACGGAAAGCCGCTTATAAACTCGGTTAACGGCAAGCAGGAAAGTATGGATAAGGTCTTTCCGCTTGTTAAAAAATACGGCGGTGCGGTTATTGCCGTAACGCTTGACGAAAACGGAATCCCCGAAACGGCACAGGGCAGAGTTGATATTGCGCACAAAATAATAACCGAAGCCGCTAAATACGGCATCGGCAAAAATGAAATTATTGTTGACCCTCTTGCAATGGCGGTTTCAAGTAACTCCGAAAGTGCAAACGTTACTCTTGAAGCAGTGAAAATGCTCCACGAATCGGGCATAAAAACAAGTCTCGGCGTTTCAAACGTATCTTTCGGGCTGCCGTCGCGTCCCGACGTAAACGCCGTTTTCTACACAATGGCAATGCAAAACGGTCTTGACTGTGCAATCATCAATCCTCACTCCGAGGAAATGATGAAAGCCTGGTACAGCTTCAATGCTCTCACGGGCAAGGATGAAAATTTTGCCGACTACATTGAACGCTTTTCGGCAGTCGAGCCCGTTAAAAAAGCTGAATCAAAACACACAGAAACCCTTGACTTTGCAATTATCAAAGGGCTTAAGGATGCGGCATATTCAATTGCCTGTGACCTTCTCAAAACAATGCAACCAATGGATATTATCGACGGTATGATTATCCCCGCACTCAACACCGTCGGCAAAGGCTTTGAAAACAAAACCGTTTATCTGCCTCAGCTTCTTATGAGTGCCGAAGCGGCGGGCAAGGCTTTTGAAGCGGTTAAAGCAGCCATACCTGCGGGCAGTGCAAAGAAAGGCAAAATCATTCTTGCAACCGTCAAGGGTGATATTCACGATATTGGCAAAAACATTGTTAAAGTTCTTCTTGAAAACTACGGCTATGAAGTTATTGACCTCGGCAAAGACGTTGACCCCCAGGCGGTTGTTGACGCAGTAAAAGAAAACGGTATAAATCTTGTCGGACTCAGCGCATTAATGACCACCACCGTGCCCGCAATGGAAGAAACAATAAAGCTTCTCAACAAAGAAATTCCCGATTGCAAGATTATGGTTGGCGGCGCGGTAATGACACCCGAATACGCACAGATGATTAATGCTGACAGCTTCTCCCCTGACGCAATGGGCGCAGTAAGATACGCAGAAACAATATTCGGATAAAATCAGTTATAGGCGGAGCCTATCCGAAACTTTTTCACCTTTCACTATTCACTAAAAAAAGGGTCGATTTCACATCGACCCTTTTTGTTATTTGATTATCTTTGCTTCCCACTTGAATTCGAAAATGCCGTTTTCTTCAAGGCATTCGATACCTCTCTTTTCGGAAATATCGCTCTTTACCTCTCTGCCGTCATTTACACCGTACCAGGGCTCAATGCAGACGTAGGGTGCGCCGGGCTTTGCCCAGATACCGAGGAAAGGACATTTGCCGAAGGTGAATTCAACCTCGTTTTCGCCCTTGATTGTAAGCTTTTCAGATGCAATATCGGAAAGAATAAGTGCATCGGGCTCAAAAATCTCTTTTGAAATCACAAAGCTCTTTTCGTTTTCCATAAACGGGAACTTTTTATCAATGATAAGATTATCGCTGTCAATTCTTTCGGTAGCAAGGGTTTCCGCCTTTTCAAACTCGATTGTATCACCGACTGCACAGTTGAATGCGGGATGGGCACCAACCGAAAAATACATCTTGCCGTTTGTTTTGTTAACAACTGTCATTGTGTTAACGAGACTTTTATCTTTAAGCTCAAAAGTTACAAGATATTCGAATTCAAACGGATAGCTTTTGAGTGTGTTTTCGTCACTTTCAAGGCTGAAAACCATCTTTGAGCCGCCGCATTCCTTAACCTTAAAAGGAAGCTTTCTCGCAAGACCGTGCTTGGGCATTGTGTATTCTTTGCCGTTATAAAAATATTTATCGTTTATAAGCTGACCGATAATCGGGAACAAAACAGGTGCCTGACCGTACCAGATTTCGGGATTGCCCTGCCAGATATATTCTTTTCCGTTTTCCTTTGATTTGAGTGAATGAAGCTGGGCACCCATATCGTCGGCTTCGCAGGTAAAGAATTCGTTTTCTATTTTATAAAACATAACCGTGTCTCCTTTGCAATTTATGTTTATATTCTATCACAGTAAATAATTCATTTCAACGGATTTTTCGCTTTTTCTGTTGCGTTTATGCAATTTAATGCTATAATAAAACCGGTGATTTTTATGAACAGTATTTTTTCAAAGCTCCCCCTGCCTCAAGGCATAACCGCCCGTGAATATGATTGCGGCAGCGGAGCGTTTATGCTTCTTTATTCGGATACCGAAAAAGCTCTTTTTGACCGAATCTGCTCGGCTCTTGAGGGCATGGGCTTTACCGTATATGACTCAACCGAAATCGAAAACAATTTCCACCGCACTTACGTTGCGGATATTTCGGTACATATCTATTACTGCGAAAACGAAAAAGCTTTAAGAATAATTGCGAGCGAAAAATTTGAAAAATATCCCACTGCGCCGTTATCAGACAGCCAGAATGCAACCCTCTGGCAGTTTGAGGTTGACCATTCGCTGATTGACTGCGGTATGTGTTACATTGTCAAAACGGCACAGGGCAGATTTTTTGTTGTTGACAGCGCTCACCCCTACTCGGTCAACGACGATATAAGAATCTGCGAATTCCTCAAAAAGATGTCGGGCGGCAAAAAGCCTGTTGTTGAAGGCTGGTATATAACTCACGGTCACGACGACCATATCTGTAAGCTCACCGATATTTTAAGACACAGAATGAGCGAAATCGAAATCAGAGCGGTTTATTATAATCTCCCCTCACTCAATCACCGCGATAAGGGTTATTGGGGTGAAGCCTGTGTAAACTTTATGCGTGACTTTGAAGAAGAGCTTGCAAAACGCCCTGAAATCAAAAGAATCAAGCTTCATACGGGTCAGCGTTTTTATATCGATAACCTTGAATTTACAGTGCTCTGCACCCACGAAGACGTTTTTCCGAACGTTGTGAGCGATTTCAATAACACAACCGTCGCTCTTATAATGAAAGTCGGAAACAGTAAGGTATTCTTCCCCGGTGACTGCTCATCAGAAAGCGACAAGGTGTTTATAAAGCGATATAAAGATACTCTCAAATGCGACGTTATGCAGATGTCACACCACGGTCACTCGGGTACCTCACCCGAATTCTACCGCAGAGCAGATGCAGAATGCGTGCTTTTCCCGATAACGCAGATTAAGTTTGACGAGGAGCTTCCCAGACAGGAATCAAACCGTGTTGCTATTGATATAGCCAAAGAATATCACATTGCATCAAACGGAGCGGTTGAAATTCCCCTGCCCTACGTTTACGGCAAAACAAAGATACTGCCCGACGAAACCTTTGAAGATTTCAACGGCATTTTTAATCTGTGGCAGTATGAATACACAGACGAGCGAAAAGAACAGCTTTACAAAGAGTTTCTTGAAAGAAAAGGATAAGAAAAAGCGTAGCTTACGAACCTGTAAGCTACGCTTATTTTATTTATCGTATTTATGGTTTCTGATAACCTCTTTTGCAATATATATCGGTCTGTTTTTGGTCTGGATATATATCCTTGCAATATATTCACCCGCTATACCGAGACAGCAAAGCTCAATTCCGCCAATAAGAAGAATCAGCACAACTATTGTTGCAAAGCCCGCAACGTCAATGCCGAAAAACAGCTTCTGAATTACTATCACAACCAGATATATGATTGAAAGCAACGCAGAAACCAGTCCGCCGACTGTTGCAAATCTCAAAGGTGCGGTTGTAAAGGCGAAAATGCCTTCAAGCGCATATCTGAAAAGCTTTCTGAAGCTCCATTTTGATTCGCCCGTTGCTCTTTCCTGAACAACGTAGGGAATAAACTTTGTGTTGAAACCTACCCAGGAGAAAAGTCCCTTTGAAAAACGGAAATATTCATCCATACTCAGTATTGCTTCAACCATGGGTCTGCGGAACGTTCTGAAATCACTCGCGCCCTGAACAAAATCGGTATCGGCATACTTGTTTATGAGCTTATAAAAGCTGTTTTTGAAGAAAACGAGAAGTTTGCTTTCTTTTCTGTTTTCCTGATATGCCGCAACGCAATCGTATTCGGGTTCTTCGTCAAGCATTTTAACCATATCGAGCGCAATTGACGGCTTCTGCTGTAAATCGGCATCAATAATGGTCACGTAGTCGCCTTCGCTTTCACGCAGACCTGCGTACATTGCGGATTCCTTGCCGAAATTCCTTGAAAAATTTACGATTTTAACAGGAATATCGCCGTCACACAGTTTGCGCAGTTCCTTAAAAGTTGCATCGTGACTGCCGTCGTTTACAAACACCAGCTCGTAATCGAAGTCAACCTTTGCGAAATCGGCTTTTACCGCTTCATAAAAAAGCGAAACGTTTTTTTCTTCGTTATAACAGGGAACAACAAGTGATAATTTCATTAAAAATCAACCTTTATCAGATATTTGCCGCTTTCTTGATATCCTCAACTCTGTCTGTCTTTTCCCAGGGAAGGTCAACGTCGGTTCTTCCGATGTGACCGAGTGCGGCAACCTGCTTGTAGATGGGTCTTCTTAAATCAAGAGCCTTGATAATACCTGCGGGACTTAAATCAAAGAGCTTCTTGACGATTTCCGAAATATCGGTATCGGCAAGCTTGCCTGTGCCGAAGGTATCAACAAAAACGGAAACGGGCTGCTCAACACCGATTGCATAAGCAAGCTCAACCTCACATTTCTTTGCAAGACCTGCCGCAACGATATTCTTTGCAACGTAACGTGCCGCATAAGCTGCTGAGCGGTCAACCTTTGTGGGGTCCTTACCGCTGAATGCGCCGCCACCGTGACGGGCATATCCGCCGTATGTATCAACAATAATCTTTCTGCCTGTAAGACCGCTGTCGCCCATAGGACCGCCTGTTACGAATCTGCCTGTGGGGTTAATGTGGAAAATTGTGTTGTCATCAAGAAGATTTGCGGGAATTGTTGTTTTGATAACTTTTTCAACAATGTCAGTTCTTATCTGCTCAAGAGTAACGTCGGCAGCGTGCTGTGATGAAATAACAACGGTATCAACTCTTACGGGTTTGTTGTTTTCATCATATTCAACGGTAACCTGGCTCTTGCCGTCGGGTCTGAGATAACCGAGTGTACCGTCTTTACGCACCTGTGTAAGCTTTGCACAGAGCTTGTGTGCAAGTGAAATGGGAAGAGGCATAAGCTCGGGAGTTTCGTCGCAAGCAAAGCCAAACATCATACCCTGGTCGCCCGCACCGAGTTTATCAACACCCATAGCGATATCGCCCGACTGCTTGTCGATTGAAGTCATAACCGCACAGGTATTGCAGTCGAAACCGTATTCAGCATTATTATAACCGATTTCATCAACGGTTTCTCTTACGATTTTGGGAATATCAATATCTGCCGTTGTGGTAATTTCGCCCATAACAAGCACCATACCTGTTGTGCAACAAGTTTCGCAAGCAACTCTGCCGCAGGGATCCTGAGCGAGGATTGCGTCAAGCACTGCGTCTGAAATCTGGTCGCAGATTTTATCGGGATGTCCGCCTGTTACGGATTCTGATGTGAAGAAATAGTTTGCCATAATCTTTACCTTTCTAATTATAGAGTATCAACAAAAGTCCTCTGATAAAAACAACCCGCCGAAGGAGTCTTCAGCGGGCGAAAACACCTTATCTTTCGGTATAAAACCGCAGGATTTAGCACCTTGCATAACACAGGTTGCCGGGCTTCACAGGGCCTGTCCCTCTGCCTCTCTTAATAAGGACATATTCTATTGACAGTTTATTATATAATGTTGTTGCTTTTTTGTCAACATATATTTATTTCCTTTAAAATCTGCAAAGGCTCGTCAACAATTATCTTTGCTCCGCTTTCTTTTAGGGTTTGCGCACTTCTGAAGCCCCACGTTACGCCTATGCAGTCAACGCCCGCATTCTTTGCCGTGAGACAGTCAACCTCGGAATCACCGACGTAAACTGCGCTTTCTTTTTCAGCACCGAGCTTTTCGAGGGCAAATAAAACTCCGTCGGGATTCGGCTTCTGGGCAACACCGTCAACCTGACCGACCGTCAGGGATATTTTATCACTGAAATAAAACTCAACTATATCCTTTGCCGCCGCCTGCATTTTGTTTGTTACAACCGCAGTTTTAACACCGCTTTCGCAAAGCTTTTCAAGAAGCGGAATTATTCCGTCATAGGGCTTTGTTTTGTTGCGGGAATTGTTTTTATAGTGTTCTCTGAACACGCCGAGGCATTTTTCACTTGTTTCTTCGTCTGTGCCTTCGGGCACGCTCAGATATACAAGCTTTCTCACTCCGTTACCGACAAAAGAACGCACCTCTTCTCTGCTTCTCATCGGAAAGCCGAAAGAACAAAGCGCAAAATTCACACTGTCGGTCAAATCGTCGAGAGTATCAACAAGCGTACCGTCAAGGTCAAAAATAACCGATTTATACTTCATATAAAGCTCCAAAAGGGATACCTCACGGTATCCCTTTAACTCAATTCTTGAATTTATCAAAGAAGCCGCCTTTTTTGCCGTTTCCGACAGGTGCACCGCGCTTAACACCGAGTTCCTTTTCAAGCTCAACCATAAGCTCTTTCTGACGTGCCGTAAGATTCTTGGGAATATCAACAATAATCTTAACAAGCTGGTCGCCCTTGCCTCTGCCGTTAACAACCTGAATGCCTTTGCCTTTAAGGCTGAAAACGGTGCCCGACTGTGTGCCTGCGGGCAAGTCAAACTTAACGTCACCGTCAAGGGTGGGAATACGCAGTGAATCGCCGAGTGCCGCCTGAGGATAGGAAACTCTCTGCTCAAGCCAGACGTTGTAGCCGTCACGTTCAAAATAAGCGTGAGGTCTTACGAAAACCGCAACTCTCAGATCGCCTCTGGGTCCGCCGTTTACGCCTGAATCGCCTGCACCGACAACGCTGAAAATCTGTTTGTTATCAATGCCCGCGGGTATGTTGACGTCAACGGAAGCACGGCTTGAAACTCTGCCCGCTCCGCGGCACTTTGTACAGGGATCGTTGATAACCTTACCCTTGCCCTGACATCTTGAGCAGGGCTTCTGAGCCCTCATTGTGCCGAAAGGAGTACGCTGGTCAACGGTAACGTAGCCTCTGCCGCCGCATTCGGGACAGGTCTGGGGAGACGTTCCCGCTTTTGCACCTGAGCCGCCGCATTCCGTACAGTTTTCAACACGGTTTACGTCAACGGTTCTTCTGCAACCCTTTGCCGCTTCTTCAAAGGAAATTGTAACCTTTGTCTGAACGTCATCACCCTTTCGGGGTGCGTTGGGATTGCTCTGTCTGCCGCCGCCAAAACCGCCGAAACCGCCTGAGCCGCCGAAGAATGAGCCGAAGATATCACCGAGGTCAAAATCAAAGCCGCCCGCTCCATAGCCTGCACCGCCTGCCCCGTAATTGGGGTCAACGCCTGCGTGACCGAACTGGTCGTATCTTGCTCTCTTCTGATTGTCGGAAAGCACTTCGTAGGCTTCGTTTGCCTCTTTGAATTTGGCTTCAGCTTCAGCATTACCCGGATTCAAGTCCGGGTGATACTGCTTGGCTTTTTTTCTGTATGCTTTTTTTATTTCGTCATCGCTCGCTCCTTTTTGAACGCCGAGGACTTCATAAAAATCTCTTTTATCTTCCAAGGGGATAAGCTCCTTCTAGAGAGAATGTTATATTACTGATTATCGTCGTTGACGTCAGTGTAGTTTGCTTCCGTGTATCCGTCTGCACCTGCGTTGCCGCCCTGTGCCTGTGCAGCTTCCTGAGCAGCCTTATAAAGCTTTTCGGAAACTTCATAGAACTTTGCGGTAAGCTCTTCCTGACGTGACTTGATAAGGTTGATATCCTCTCCCTTAAGAGCTTCCTTAAGTGCTTCTACCTTTTCGTTGAGAGCTGTCTTTTCCTCTTCTGTAAACTTATCGCCTTCTTCGCTGATAAGCTTTTCGCACTGGTAAACCATCTGGTCAGCGTTGTTGCGTGTATCAACGTCTTCACGGCGCTGCTTGTCTTCCTGTGCATAACGTTCAGCTTCCTGAACTGCCTTTTCGATGTCTTCCTTGCTCATATTGGTTGAGGAAGTGATTGAAATTGACTGCTCTTTCTGTGTACCGAGGTCCTTTGCTGAAACGTGAACGATGCCGTTTGCGTCGATGTCGAAAGTAACCTCAATCTGAGGAACGCCTCTGCGTGCGGGCATAATGCCGTCGAGGTGGAAAATGCCGAGCGTCTTGTTATCCTTTGCGAATTCTCTTTCGCCCTGAAGAACGTGAACTTCAACTGAGGGCTGATTGTCAGCAGCAGTTGAGAAAATCTGGCTCTTCTTTACGGGGATTGTAGTATTTCTGTCGATAATCTTTGTGTTGATACCGCCCATTGTTTCAATACCGAGTGAAAGAGGAGTAACGTCGAGGAGAAGAAGACCTGTAACTTCACCGCCGAGAACACCTGCCTGAAGAGCTGCACCCATAGCAACGCATTCGTCGGGATTGATGCCCTTGAACGGTTCCTTGCCGATATACTTTTTGATAGCCTCCTGAACGGCGGGAATTCTTGAAGAACCGCCTACCATAAGAACCTTATCGATTTCTGAAACGTTGAGACCTGAATCGCTGATAGCGTTGCGAACGGGACCCATTGTTGCTTCAACAAGGTCAACTGTGAGTTCGTTGAACTTTGCTCTTGTAAGAGTCATTTCAAGGTGCTTGGGACCTGTTGCGTCAGCTGTGATGAAGGGAAGGCTGATGTTTGATGTTGTTACGCCTGAAAGCTCAATCTTTGCCTTTTCTGCTGCTTCCTTAAGACGCTGCATAGCCATCTTGTCACCGCGAAGGTCAATGCCCTGTTCAGCCTTGAAGCCGTCTGCAAGCCAGTCGATAACTCTCTGGTCAAAGTCGTCACCGCCGAGACGGTTGTTACCTGCAGTTGCAAGAACTTCCTGAACACCGTCACCCATTTCGATGATTGAAACGTCGAACGTGCCGCCGCCAAGGTCGTAAACCATAACCTTCTGGTCGGTTTCCTTATCGATGCCGTAAGCAAGAGCTGCTGCTGTAGGTTCGTTGATGATTCTCTTTACTTCAAGACCTGCAATTTTACCTGCATCCTTTGTTGCCTGACGCTGTGCGTCTGTGAAATATGCGGGAACGGTGATAACAGCTTCTGTTACCTTGTCGCCGAGGTATGCTTCAGCGTCTGTCTTGAGTTTCTGAAGAATCATTGCCGAAATTTCCTGGGGAGTATACTTTTTATCGTCAATGCTTACTCTGTAATCTGAACCCATCTGTCTTTTGATTGATGAAACAGTCTTATCGGGGTTTGTGATTGCCTGTCTCTTTGCAACCTGACCTACCATTCTTTCGCCTGTTTTGCCGAAAGCAACAACTGAGGGAGTTGTTCTTGCACCTTCTGCGTTAGCGATAACAACGGGCTCGCCGCCTTCGATAACTGCTACGCATGAGTTTGTTGTACCTAAGTCAATACCAATGATTTTTGCCATTTTGTTTTTCTCCTTTATATGAATGGTTTTATTTATGAATTTGCAACCTGAACAACAGCTTCTCTGATTATTCTGTCGCCAAGCTTATAGCCTTTTGTGAACACCTGTGCAACGGTGTTATCGCCGAGTGTTTCATCTTCAACGGTCATAACCGCGTTGTGAATGTTGGGGTCGAATTCATCCCCTCTTGCGCCGAAGCTTTCAACTCCGTTTTTCTCAAGCATCTGTGCAAACTGACCGAAGATAAGGTCGATGCCCTTTTTGTAATCTTCAAAGCTTGCTTCCTTGTTTTCCTGTGCTCTGTCGATATTATCAAGAATAGGAAGCAAATCTTTAATTACATCCGCTTTTGAGTTTGAATAAATATCCTGTTTTTCTTTCTGTGAACGTTTGCGGAAGTTATCGTATTCAGCGCACACTCTCATAAACTGATCGTTCTTTTCTGCGAGCTCTTTTTCAAGAATCTCCTCTCTTGAGGGCTGTGCGGTTTCTTCGGTTACTTCCTGAATATTCTCGTCCTTGTTCTTATCCTTTTTCATCTGAAATCCTTTCTATTCCTCGAGAGCCTGTGTAATAAGGCTGCCGACAAGGTTTGTTAAGTATTTTACGCTGGGGATTATATTTTCATAGTCCATTCTGGTCGGACCGATGATTCCGATTGTTCCCGAATCACTGCCGCCTACGGAATATTTGGCAACTATAACGCTTGAGTTTTCAAGCTGTCTGTAAAGATTCTCTCTGCCGATTCTGACGTTGAGCGGATCTTTTACACTGCTTATCATTTCGGCAACAGGCTCTGCTCTGCTGAGGAAATCAAGAAGTTCGATTGCATCAGAGGCATAATCCTTATAACCGAAAAGATTTGACCTGCCGCCGAGCATTATTCTTGACTTTGCCGTACTGCCCGCGAGCTCGCAAACCGCCGCGATAAGAGGAATCATTGCAAACGGGTCGGTGTCGGTTGACGTGGCCGCAGTCTGCATTGATGCAATGCTGATTTCGCTTGCCGATTTGCCGATAACCGAACGTTCAACGATGTTATAAAATTCCTCAAGAATTTTAACGTTAAGCTCGCTGTCGAGTCTGCAGAGTCTGCTTTTGAGAATTCCGTTTGCCGTAAGCAGAACAAGCATCGCCGTATGTGCTCCGACGGGAACAAGCTCAATTTTGCGGATTATCATTGAATCTCCGCCGGGTGCGGTTGAAACACAGGCACATTTTGTTAAATCCGCAAGCACTTCGCTCGCTCTGGTGATAAGCTTTTCGGGGTCGCCCGCAACAGAAGAAATGCCCGCTTCAATAAGCCTTTTGTTAAGCTCATCGATTTCACGGCTTTTCATCAGATGGTCAACGTAGAATCTGTAACCCTTCTGCGAGGGAATTCTGCCGGCTGAAGTGTGAGGCTGTTCAAGATAACCGAGAGCGGAAAGCTCGCTCATTTCGTTTCGGATTGTTGCCGACGAAACCGACATACCCGTTAACGCAAGCAGTTCCTTTGAGCCGATGGGCTCGCCTGTTTTGATATACTGCTCAACAACTGCCGCCAGTATAAGCTTTTTTCTTTCACCGAGTTCGGACATTCTCACACCGCCTTTCTGCCACTCCCTTAATACGGAGTGCTAATTTTAGCACTCACACCCAATGAGTGCTAATTGCAGTTATAACTATACAGCAATTATTACCATTTGTCAACAATTCAATTGTAAACACTTTGTTAAATTGTTATTCATCATCTTAAAAATTTGTTGTATCAGATAAATTGATATGTTATTATATTAACAACATATTATAATCGGAGGAAATCTTATGAACGGTATGACAAGAAGAGAAAGACAGATTACCGATATAAATGAAATAATAAAGATTCTTGATAAATCAAAGGTGCTTCACCTTGGTATGGTTGACGGCGACGAGCCCTACGTTGTGCCGATGAATTACGGCTATAAGCTCGAAAACGGCAAGCTCACAATCTATCTTCACGGCGCAAAAAGAGGCAGAAAGATTGACGTTATCAGAGCAAACCCCAAAGTATTTGTTGAAATGGAGTGCAACATTGAGCCGTTTGAGGGCGAGGTTGCCTGTAAATACGGCATTACGTACGCTTCGGTTATGGGCAAGGGTGTTGCAGTGCTTGTGGACGACGTTGAAGAGAAAAAGGAAGCCCTTTCATTGCTTATGAAAACGCAGACAGGCAAGGATTTCGTCTTTGAAGAAAAAATGACAACGTTTGTCAGCATCATCAGAATCGACGTTGAAGAATTCACCGCAAAGCACAGACCCGCACCAAAAAAGTAAACATACATTAAAAAGCTCCCCTGCTTTTCAGCAGAGGAGCTTGATTTTTATTTAGAACGGATTTATAAGTCTGTCAAACGTAATGGGGTTGTAGCCGAGTGCAAAGAATTTGAAAACCCAGATAATGGGATTGAATCTGAAGAAAACTGCATCAACAACGGTTACAAGGCCTCTGAGGAAGGTTGAAATATCGCGTGTTACGGGAACTTCAACGGGTGCGAATTCTTCGCCTTCAACGTGAAGAACGAACGGCTGTGAATAGCAGATTCCGTTTTCGCCTGTGAGGTAGAATCTTACGTAAAGGTAAGGCTCGTTACCGTTAAGCCACTCGTCTGCGTGAAGGTCGAGGGTTGCTTTGCCGTCTGTGATGTTTTCTTCACGGAGAATTACGTTACCGTTTGAAACCCATACGATTCTGTTGAAGTTAACACCCTCAACGCTGATGGTATCGTTATCATTGTCAACGTTAAGTCTTGTTACGTTGGGAGTGTTATCAAGCAGATAGCTCTTGCTTTCATAAACCTTGTTCTCATCAAAACCGGGCATTTCAGCAATACCGTCAAGCTCAACACCGTTTGAATAATGAGAAATCGAGAAGAACTGACCTTTTTCAAGAGCTGTTCTGAAATCATCGGTTGTAAGCTCGGGCATCCAGGTCATTGTGTAAGCATCGTTGATTGCGGGAATATCGTGTGAATCCGCAAAGGTGTTACACCAGGGCACTACGCCGTTGGGAATTGTCTTCTGAAGCACCTGGTCATAAAGAATTCTGTCACAACGTGTATGAGCGTCGGTCGCACTGTTGATACCCATACCGAGCGACGAACCCTGATAATCAAGGAAAAGTCTTGCAAACTTGGTTGCGTAGTAATCGTCAACAGGCTGACCTACGTAGTTATATGAATCCTTATCGGTATAAACGTATTCGCCTACGTGTGAGAGGAACGAAATACCGCCTGCCTCCTGAACACCTGCAGAAGGTGTTTCATAGTCGCCGAAAACGCCTGCAAGGCCCTGACCGTAATCAGAATAATAGCCTGTCAGATGACAGTCAGCAATGGGCGTTGCCATATTAAGCTCAATACCCTGAGGCACGTCGAGCATTCCGTTGGTGTGTGTTCTTGTTTCGGAAGGTGCGGTGCCGTTAAGATATGCCTGATACTCTTCGTCGGTGAGCGGAATAACGTCGCTCATATTCGTGCGTTCTTTCTTGATAAGTCGCATAATCGGAACAAGCTCGGGTTCTTCATTCCAGCCTCTGTTGATTGTTCCGTGGTCGGTGAGCGCAACGATATCAAAGTTCAGGTCATAGTGAAGCTGAACGAATTCATCAATAGGCAAAAAGCCGTCACTTGCGTTTGTGTGGCAGTGAAGCTGTGTTTTATAGTTGCCCCAGGTATCCCAGTCAATTCCCTCGTAAGGGTTTTCGAGAGTGTAGTTTTTCTCGGGCGGATTTACCGCATTTGCAACACAAGCGGGCATAACTCCGAGTGAAATTATCACTGCTATAAGTATTGCAAGGGCTTTTTTTGCTGATTTTTTCATAGGTATCACTCCTTACCAGAATATTATAACAATACATAAATATGAGGTCAATTGACCGAATTGTTAAAATAAACCTCTTTGAATTGTATAAAATTACAATATAGAAAGGGTAAAATATGCCGTAAAAATAAAAATCAGGCAGTATTTACTGCCTGATTTATTCGTTATTAATACCAGAGGAAGCCGAGAAGAAGAATTCTGATAAGCATCTGCCACCACGCATAAGATACGTTTACCTTAACAGACGTTATCATACCCGAGTATTCAACCGTGAGAGTCTGTGTGCCTGTTTTTCTGGGTTCATAGCCGCTCACTTTAACGTTTTCCTTATCGGTAACGGGATATGAAACCCCGTCGGGCCTTACTATTTCAAGCTCAAGACCGTCTGCGCTGAATGAATCTCTGTAGTTATAGCTAGTTTTTCTGGGATTTGACTTTACTCTGAGTTCGGAAAGAGCATAAATTCCGTAATAACCGAATTCATCTGTTTCGAAAACAAACTTGCCGTTTTCAATTTCAGCCTGTCTGATTTCCCAATCTCCGTTTGCGTTGCGGTATACAAGCACAAGCTTACCGTTACCGAATCCCGCGGGAACGGGAATTGAAATTTTCACCTTTTTACCGTCAACGGGTTTAATCTGATTCTGACCGTCGGTGAAATCTACGTTATAAATATTAACCTTTGAATATGCTTTGCCGTCGCTGATAAAATACGAATCGACATCGCTTCCCTGCTCCGCTTTCGCAACGAACTTTACTTCATCCGCAGACTCAAAACAACCGTCGTCAAACGAAGCTTCAATTCCGTCAGAATTGTTATATGCATAGCTGAGTTTTGCGGTAAGAGTTACTGCTTTTGCGGGCATTGTTTCGGGGATTGCGGCTTCATTTCCGTTTTCGTCAAGCCAGCAAACAAGGGTTGCACACTCGGGAAGCTCATAGCCATATTCCGAAACGTCCGCGCCGAAAGGCACGTTGTATTCTGCTGTTTTACTGCCTGCAACGAAAGTGAGTTTATACTCCTTGCCTTCCCATACAGGGCTGAACACAAGGTCTTTTGCGGGCATTGAATCGGGAATTTCGGGACTCCAGCCTTTGAAAACAAAGCCCTCTTTTTCAGGTGTTTCAGCCGTTACGGGCACCTGTTCACCGTACACCGCTTCAAAGCTCTCAATCTCAGCGCCTTCATCATCAGTATAGCTGACTTTATATTTCAGTGCTTCCCACTCTGCGGTAAAGCTGAAATCTTTATAATCAACGTCATATGCATCTTCTGCTTTATTACCTGTTGAATCATCAATCCAGCCGATGAATTTATATCCTTCACGCTCGGGAATTTCAAAATCACTTAAAGAAAAACTGCCGTCAAGAGCAACCTTTTCAGTAACTACGGTTCCGTTTTCAAACTCTCCGCCGTCAGCGTCAAGCTTTACGTCAGAATAGTTTTTGATTCCTGTGCTTACAAATTCAAAATCAACCTGAATTTCGCTCATCAGAATCATTTCCGAAGTTGAGCCGTTTTCTTCGCCTACCGAAATATTACAAGGAGCATCTTTTCTTTCGGGTGAAGCAAGAGATTCGGGTACAACAAAGAAATCTCCCTCTCCGAATTCCGAATCCTCACGCACTGTGAGTTCAAATTCGGCAAACCAATAATCACCGTCAATCTTATGACAGGTTGTAACACCCAGAGGATAAAAGGCAAACGAAATACATTCGTGCTCTGCCGCAAATTCCTGAGTGATATAGTTGTTTGCAATCATTGTCTGAATGGGTCTGGCTGTTTCTTTTAAAAATCCGAACTCAGACGAAATGTTGTATTCCTTTGTAAAACTGCCGCTTGCGGAATTAAGAGTTGAGGTTATTATTGCAGTTCTTGAGTAGTTATCGGTAAACAGTGCCTTATCATAGAAAAACAGCAGATTTCCCGTTGCGGCATAATATGAAGTATCAATGAATACTCTTACTTTCAGATTTTCGCCCTTATCAGCTCTGTCGGTTTCAACCCACTCAGCTTTGGCTTCATCGTATTTGTAGAATTTTGTGGTAATTGTAATCTTATTCGGATTTTCTGTTTCCGCCTGTGCAAAAGCAAGGCAACATACCGAGCTTATAATAATCATTGATGCGAGCACAAACGAAAGCGCTCTTTTCAGAACTGTTTTTGCCATTTTGTCTCCTCCGTTGGTATAATCATATTAATTATAATAGGTTGTTTCTCCGATTTCAAGTGTTTGCCGATAAATAAAACACTTTTAATGCAAAACCGTATTGATTTGCCGTGCAGATAATGTTAATATTATTTCATAAATCTGAACAGGAGAAAGAATTATGCCTTATCTTTTTACGCATTTCAGAGAGAAAATAACACCTGACGGCGAGCAGGTTTATTTTGCAATCAGCAAGGACGGTTTCAACTGGAATCAGCTCAACGGCGGCAAACCCGTACTCACAAGCACAATCGGTGAAAAAGGCTGCCGTGATATCGAAGCAATCAGACTCAAAACGGGCGGTTTTGTAATTCTTACAACCGACCTTTCAATCGCTTACCGTATGGACGAAAATTATCAGGTTAACTGGAAAGAGGTAAACTCAACAGGAAGTAAATGCCTTTGCCTTTGGAAAACAGACGACCTTATCAATTTTTCAGAGCAGAAGAGGATTTATTTCGGCAGAGACGATTTCGGCTGTATGTGGGCACCCGAGATTTTCTACGATGAAATCAACGGCGAATATCTTATCCACTGGGGCTCCACCGTTGCAGAGGATAATTTCACTCACATGTCAATTTACTGCTCAAAAACCAAGGATTTTGAGAGCTTCTCAGAGCCCGAGCTTTTCTTTACAAAGGATAACGAAATCCTTGACACTCACCTTGTCAAGATTGATGACACCTATCATCTTTTCTATAAAAACGCAGAGTGTCCGCCGATGAATATGCACGCAACCTCAAAAAATCTTTACGGTCCTTATGAGCACGATAAGGCATTTGAAGATTATATGGCAACCCTTGAGCGACCCGGCTCATACGAAGCGCCCACAACCCTTACTCTGCCCGACGGCCGCTGGTGCCTGATGCTTGATTTCTTCGGTTGCGAAAAAGAAAAAATGGGCTACGTACCTTTTGTTTCGGAAAAACCCGGCGACAGCAATTTCAGACGCGCAGACGAAAGTTTTTCATTCCCCTACGGCTTCAAACACGGTGGTATTATTGAAATCACCGATGAAGAATACACAGCACTTGAAAATCATTACGGAAATTGAGAGGAAGGTAAAAATGAAGAAAAAAATGATTAAAGCTATATCCCTTTTGCTCGCATTGATTTGCTTCTCAACGTCTCTTTGCGCAAACGCAGTTTCAATGGCTGACGGCAAAGATGCTCTTATTGAGCAGTTTGTATCGGGCGAAGGCCCCGCAGTAGACGGTTACTCCGTTGACTACCGCTATTTTTCACCCGTTAAGGAAAATGACTCGCAGAAATACCCCCTCGTAATCTGGCTTCACGGTATGGGCGACGGCTCTTCAGACGGCGCACAGGTTTCAAAAAGCAATATTTCATATTGGTCAAGCGATGAATTCCAAAGCCGTTTCGAGCCCTCGGGCGGTGCGTTTATTCTTGCCGCACGCTCAAGAGAAGAGGACGGAATATTCTGGGATAACTCAATGGTAGAGCCTCTTCGTGCGGCTATTGATGAATTCATTGCCAAAAATAAAGATAACGTTGACACAACCAGAATTTATATCGGCGGCTACTCAATGGGCGGCAAAATGACGCTCAAAATGGCAATCGCTTACCCCGAAATGTTTGCGGCCGCTTTCCCGATTTGTCCTGCCTGGTCACCCTCACCCGAGCTTTGCGAAAAAATCGCAGACCTTCCCGTATGGATTATCTCGAGCACAAGAGACCCGCTTGTCAACTATTATTTTTCGGTTATGCCCACCTGGATGAAAATTACCGACGCATCAGATATTCCCGAAAAATGCAGACTCTCAACCCTCACGAAAGTATGCTATCCCGACGGAAGCAAAACCTCGAGCAGTCACCACGCGTGGTTTGCGGTTAACCATGACCTTTTCTCGGCTGAAAACGGTGATTATCCCAACCTTTCAACCGTTAACGGAAACGGTGAAGAAGTTAAACTCGAATACCCCGACGGTATGATTTCGTGGCTTACTTCCCACACTTCCGACTATGACGGCACACCCTGTAACGGAATGGGTAATCTTGAAGGTGCGGAAGGCACCGACAGCCTTATAAACTTCGATAATTTTGAATACTTAATAAGATTTGTAAAAGAAAAAATCAAAGCTTTGTTTGTTGGAGGAAAAATATGAGCCAGCTTAAAATGTTCCGTACCGTAACACCTGCGGAATACCCCGCTCCCGTTAACGGTTTCACTTTCAGACGATATAATCACACAACAGAGGACGTTAATGCCTGGGCTGAAATCTGCCGCAACGGTCTTATCGGTCCCGACACACCCTCACAGCAGGTATTCGACGCTTGCCTCACAAATGAACACGGCTTCCACACCGACGACCTTTTCTTTGTTCTGCTTGACGGCAAGCCCGTTGCAACAATCTGCGTTCTTCTTTACGAAGGTAACGTAGGCTGGGTACATATGGTTGCCGCTTCGCCTGAATGCAGAGGCAAGGGCGTTGCAAAAATTCTTATGGATATAACTTCTGCCTGTGTTTACGAGCACGGCTGTATATATTCGGGTCTTTCAACCGATGACCACAGAATCCCCGCAATCAGAAGCTACCTGCGTGCAGGCTATCAGCCCGTTCTTTATGAAGACGGTATGGACGAGCGCTGGACAAAATGGCTTGGTGAAAACGGATATAAAAACGTTACCGCAATTAACCCCGACAGAAGCTTTGCAAAAATCCTTTGCCCCTCGGAAGAATAACTGAATAACCTGAAAGCGGCAGTAAAACTCTGCCGCTTTTTTAATATCCCCTTGACCAATCCGCTATAATTTGCTATTATTATTTTTATATTATAATAAAAAATAATGGAGTGTTTTTATGGGTCTCGGCAATAAAATAAAAAACGCCGTAGGCATTGAAGGCAACACCTGGGAATACCTGCGCCCCATAGTAGGTTACAATGTTGCCAACATAACCATCGGCGGTGTTACCAATCCTATAAGCAAATATCACCAGCAGTTCCTCAACTACGTTGAAGGTCTCAATATGAAAGCAACAGGCAGAATCAGCGCTATCGCGGGCGTTTTTGATGCCATAACAGACCTTGCAATGGGCTTTATAACAGACAGAACAAAATCCCGTCTGGGCAAGCACAGAATATGGATTATTGCGGCTCTCCCCGTTCTTCTGATCGGCTATTTTATGAAATGGTATTCATTCGGCATTTCGGGCACAGGCAACGCAACCGCTCTTTTTGTGTATTACCTTATGGCTTCGTTCATTTACAGCACAGGCTACACAATGATGAACATTCCTCACGCCGCAATGCTTCCGACCATTGCTCCGAAATATTTTGAAAGAACCCAGTATAAAATAGTTGAGTATATTTTCAATATGTTCGGTATGTTCCCGTCGTTTATATTTATGAGCCTTATTCTCGGCGGTACAAACCTCGATAACCCCTCGCCAAACGACAGAGGCAAATATCTCCTTTGCGGCATCGTATTCGTTATTTTCTTCTGTTGGTCACCCATCGTAACTTTCTTCTCAACAAAAGAAAAAAGCTCCGCCGATATGGTGAATCCCCCTCTTGACCTGAAATACATTTTCAAAGAATATATTCAGGTTTTCAAAAACAGAGCTTTCAGACAGTATTTCTTCATCGGTATTTTCTACAGCTTTTCAAAGAATTTCTACAACGATGCAGACCAGGTTTTCCTTCGCAGTGTTGTTGACAAATACAGCCATTTCGCCGTTTTGCAGACAATTGCAGGTGTTGCCGAGATTTCGGGCGGTCCGTTCAACTACTTCCTTTCACGCTATATGGACAAACGCTTCTGCGGTCTTGCCCTCACCCCGTTTATGATTGCGGGTCTTCTTATCAACGGCTTCTCAACCGCCGCAACTCCCGTATTCTTTATTTATCTCGCTTCAATTTTCTATAACTTCGGTTTCTCGGGTCCCGGCTTTGTTATCAACAACATTCAGCCCGACATCACCGACGTTGACGAGCTTATCACAGGCAGACGCCGTGAGGGTGTTATTTCAACTTTCAACTCATTCCTCAAAAAGACAAGTCTCAGCCTTTCATCGGGCGCTCTCGGTTATATGCTCCACTATATGGGCTACGACCCCGCAGTTGCAGAATATACAAAGCTTACCACAACAGCCGAATTCGGTATCCGCCTTGCAGTAAGCTGGCTCCCCGCAATATTTATGATAATTGCTCTCATTCTTACTTTCAGATACAAGATGAGAAAGAGAGACCACGAGATTATTCAGGACGTTATTAAGCAGAAGCACGAAACAGGCACCTGCGAAATTTCGGAAGCAGACAAAGAGCGTCTTGAAGAAATCGCAGGTCAGAGCTGGGATAATATGTGGATAGGCAAAAGCGATATTATCAAGCAGAAACAGGAAGAATTAGCAAACATTTAAAATAGGAGAAATCACATTGGCAGTTTCAAAAGAAAACATCAGAAATTTTTGCATAATAGCTCACATTGACCACGGCAAGTCAACCCTTGCAGACCGTCTTCTTGAAAAAACCAAGTCGGTTGCACTGCGTGATATGACCGCTCAGCTCCTTGACAAAATGGACCTTGAGCGTGAAAGAGGTATCACCATCAAGGCTCACGCCGTTAAGCTCAACTACGTTGCACAGGACGGCAACGAATACGTACTTAACCTTATCGATACCCCCGGTCACGTTGACTTTAACTACGAGGTATCGCGCTCACTTGCCGCCTGCGAAGGTGCAATTCTTATCGTTGACGCTTCACAGGGCGTTGAAGCGCAGACACTCGCAAACACCTACCTCGCTCTTGACCACGACCTTGAGCTTGTGCCCGTTATCAACAAAATTGACCTCCCCTCCGCCGACCCCGACAGAGTTGCCGCAGAGGTTGAGGATGTTATCGGTCTTGACTGCTCCGAAGCTCCGAGAGTTTCTGCAAAAACAGGCGTTAACATTGAGCAGGTACTTGAGCAGATTGTTAAATGCGTACCCCCTCCCGAAGCAATTGACGATAAGCCTTTGAGAGCACTTATCTTTGACTCGGTTTATGACAGCTACAAGGGTGTTATTGTTTACGTAAGAGTTAAAGAAGGTAAAATCAAGCCCGGCGATACAATGAGAATGATGGCAACAGGCGCTGAATTCACTGTTGTTGAAACAGGCTATATGAGAGCTACCCTGCCCGAGCCCTGTGCAGAACTCACGGCGGGCGAAGTTGGCTACATCACAGCTTCAATCAAAACAGTCGGCGATGCAAGAGTCGGTGATACGGTTACAACAGCCGAAAATCCCGCAGCAGAGCCTCTGCCCGGTTACCGTAAGGTTAACCCGATGGTTTACTGCGGCGTTTATCCCGCTGACGGTGCAGACTATGAAAATCTCCGCGACGCTCTTGAAAAGCTTCAGCTCAACGATGCCGCTCTTACCTACGAGCCCGAAACCTCGGGTGCTCTCGGTTTCGGATTCCGTTGCGGCTTTCTCGGTCTTCTTCACCTTGAAATCATTCAGGAAAGACTCGAAAGAGAATATGACCTTGACCTCGTAACAACCATTCCCAGCGTTGTTTATAAAATCTATCTCAGCGACGGCTCGATGGTTGAAATCGATAACCCCACTCACTATCCCGACCCCGCATACATCGATTACTGCGAAGAGCCTTTCACAAACGCTCACATCTACGCTCCCACGGAATACGTAGGAACAATTATGGAGCTTTGTCAGGACAGACGCGGCATTTTCAAGAATATGGACTATATCACCCCCGAAAGAGTTGATATTCATTACGAGCTGCCCCTTAACGAAATCATTTACGATTTCTTTGATTCACTCAAATCAAGAACAAGAGGCTACGCTTCATTTGACTACGAAATCTCGGATTACCGCCGCTCAAATCTCGTTAAGCTTGACGTTCTTCTCAACGGTGATCTGATTGACGCACTTTCATTCATCATTCATAACGACAAGGCAAGAAGCAAATCGAGAAAGATTGCCGAAAAGCTTAAGGATAACATTCCCAGACAGATGTTTGAAATTCCCATTCAGGTTGCAATCGGCGGCAAGGTTATCGCCCGAGAAACCGTTAAGGCTATGCGTAAAGACGTTCTTGCAAAGTGCTACGGCGGTGACATTACCCGTAAGAAAAAACTGCTTGAAAAGCAGAAGGAAGGCAAAAAGAGAATGCGTCACTTCGGTACGGTTGAAGTTCCGCAGGAAGCATTTATGGCAGTTCTTAAACTTGACGATAATGACTGATAACAATATGAAACCTATCGGATTATATCTTCATATTCCTTTTTGCAAGGGCAAATGCCCCTACTGCGATTTTTATTCCGTAACTCCCTGTGAGGGAGTTACGGATTCTTACGTTGCGGCTCTTTGCGAAAAGATAAAAGCCGAAAACCGTGTTTATGATACCGTTTATTTCGGTGGCGGCACTCCGTCATTGCTCGGTGCGGACAGAATTGCAGAAATTCTTTCGCACGTAAACCGCACCGAAAACTGCGAAATCACGCTCGAATGCAATCCATCCGACACAGGCTCACCAAATTCTGCTTTTGATTTTAAAAAGGTTGCTGAAAGCGGCGTAAACAGAATTTCACTCGGTCTGCAAAGTGCCGATAACACCGAAAGAAAAGCTTTGGGAAGACGCGGAGGCTGTGACGACGTTGAAAGAGCAATCACGAAAGCAAAAGCGGCGGGAATAGACAACGTTTCGCTTGACCTTATGCTCGGCATCCCGAATCAGACAAAAGAAAGCCTTGCAAACTCAATTGAATTTTGCAAGAATTCGGGAGCAACTCACGTAAGTGCTTATATTTTAAAAATCGAAGAAGGCACTTTCTTCCACAAAAAGAAAGACAGCCTCGTTCTTCCCGACGAAGACGAGACCTGCGATTTATATCTGTTTGCGGTTGAAAAGCTTGCACAGGCAGGCTTTGAGCAATATGAAATTTCAAATTTCTCGCTTTTGGGTTACGAAAGCCGACATAATCTGAAATACTGGAATTGTGAAGAATATCTCGGCATCGGTGCCGCGGCTCATTCTTTTGTTGACGGCAAAAGATTTTATTACGCACGAAGCATTGACGGTTTTATCCAAGGCAATCCCCCCGTTGAAGACGGCGAAGGCGGCGGCGAAGAGGAATTTATTATGCTCGCTCTCCGTCTGACAAAGGGTCTTTCTTTTGAAGAATTCAAAAACCGATTCGGCAAGAATCTGCCCGAAGAGATTATTGAAAAAGCAAAGTCAATCGAAAAGCACGGGCTTATCCGCGTTAATGCGGATTCAATTACCCTTACCGAAAAAGGATTTTTGCTTTCAAATTCAATAATTGCTCTTCTTCTTGCAGAAAGCTAAAAAATATGATAAAATCATATTGTCCCAAAAAATGAAACGGAGGTAACAACAATGAAAAAGACGTTAAGCGTTATTTTAACCGCAATTATTCTTACGGTTTCCCTTTTCTCTGTAAATGCGGCGGCAGCCGACACTCCCATGACCCTTGAGCTTATTGATAAGCTTAACACCACTCAGGAAGTTCTCATTACTTTCAACTCGGGCAGTGTTAATCTTTTCGGCTCAACACCCACAGATTCATTCGACACCATTGCCGCAAAGGGCAACAAGGTTGCCTATCAGTTTGAAGCAAGCCCTCTTACCGTTAAAGCTGTTATGAACGAAAAAGGAATTTACGGCTTCTTCCCCGCAATTCCTTTCCTCTACGTTAAGCTTGACAGCTTTGCTCTTCAGGGCGTTGACGTCTGGCAGGCAATCAAAGAGGCTTCACACCTTACAACTTCTGTTCTTGATTATCAGAAGAGCTACACAGAAGAGCTTGACGGCAAAGAATATTACGTTGAAGAATTCAACGACAGAGCAACCGTTACCAGCAAATTCTATTATGATGAAAACGATAACCTCAAGGTGCTTAAGGTTACCGATTCTTCAAAAGGCTCGGTTTACTACACCTATTTCGAAAAAATTTCATTTGAGGTTGAAGACAGCTTCTTTGAAATACCCGCAGTTGCTTTTGACGTAACTCCTCTTCTCAAATGGCTTTTCGCAATGATTATCGCAGGCTAACAATAACAAATAAAAACGGACAGGCTAACCTGTCCGTTTATTTTTTATTCGCCTTTAAGAACTTTACCCTTTTTGATATCAAAGATAAACTCTTTGACCTTGCCGTTTTCTTCAGTTTCAATGCTGATAACTTCGGGAGAAATACGCTCTGCCGAAAGAATTTTTTCTTCGGTCTTCTTGAAATATTTTTTAAGAAGAAGCATCTGCTCTGCAGTATAATCGCCTGCGTTATCCGAAACAAAAAGTACGTTGCCGCAAAGATTGTTGATTTTTGCAAGAAGTTTCTTCTGCTCCCAGGTAAACTTGAGGTTGTTTTCTCTGAGGAAGAATACGTCGGGGTCATTCATAAACACTCTGCCGTTGAGGTGACGGCGGAAGATTGAGTTATTGATTGCGCTCTGTGCGCTGAGCATTTCGTTGCTTACGTGGATGTGATTGTAAATCTTGCCCTTGTAAGTAAGGTCTACGTCACAGCTGATTCGGCAAGCATCGCAAACACCGATTGCCGCACTCATAGGTACTCCGCAACCGAGAAGAAGCTTATCACCTACGCATTCACGAAGAAGCTGCATTGCTTCATACATAATTTCGCCTCGGCATTTGCCGTTTCTGGGTGTTACGCATTCGCTGTAAAGGAAGTCGAGCTTAACCATATCGTAGCCCCACTCGTTGAGTACAACGTCAAACACCTTTTTGATATATGCTCTTGCTTCTTCGTTATAAATATCAAGAGTATATGCACCGCCCCAGGCAATACAGCCGAGCTGAGGCTTGCCTTTTTCATCCTTGATGAGCCAATCGGGATGCTCTTTTGCAATTCTTGAAACCTTCTGGCAGCTGAAAGGCGCAATCCAGATACCTGCAAGATAGCCTTTTTCGTGCACCTTATCAGCAATATATTTCATACCCTTTGGGAATTTATCGCAGTAATCAAGCCAGTCGCCAACGTAAGGCTCGTAGCCGTCGTCTATCTGGAAGATTGAAACCTCTTCCTTTGCGGGGTCAAGACCGTTGAGGTCGCGGATGATAATATCTTCTGTGATATTCTGGAAATAGTTATACCACGAAGTATAACCGCTCATCTGACCCTTTCTTGTTGCGGGCATATCGAATAAACCGAAGTAATTATCAAAAACTTCGTCGTAAGTGCCTTCAAAATAAACAACGTCAAAAATCTTCCAGGGCTCTGTAACTGCCTTGCCGAGTGCGTCCTTATGAATTGAAAAATAATTTTCATTCATCTTTACTTTAAAGTATGTATAGCCTGTTTTCTCACTGAGTGAGCCCCAGAGCTTTACGCTTTTTCCGTTGCGGATATAGGTATAGCCGTGGCTGTGGAATTCGCCTGCTTTACCCGAATATTCAACAATTCTGTCGTCACTTGTAATGCTTGCATAGTGTCTGAGGAAGCTGTTGATATGTGAGAGCTTGAGTGTGCCCTTCATAACGTCGTTTCTGTTATATTCCTTTGTGTAAGTCCAGGACTGATAGCCTGCGCCGAAGAAAAGGTCGCCTGTTTTGAATTCATAAGGGAATTCAACGTAAAAATCAACCATTTCAAAATTGCACTTGGGATTGAGGGTTACGGAATACTTACCGTCTTCCTCAACGATTTCGAGAGAATAATGCTCATTTTCAAGGTCATTTGAAACGATTTTTTTGCCGCCGCAAATGTAGCTGATAAAATACTTTTTATTCATGCCGCACTCTCCTATTTTATAATACATTTTAATTATAGCAGAGTGCGGTGCTTTATTCAAGGGGAATTACATAATTAAACAGTTTTCATCTGAAGCTTGAGGTTATCGCTTATCATAGCAATGAATTCGCTGTTGGTGGGTTTGCCTCTTTCGTTTTGAATAGTGTATCCGAAATATGAGCTCAACACGTCAACGTCCCCTCTGTCCCACGCAACTTCAATTGCGTGTCTGATTGCTCTTTCAACCCTAGACGGCGTTGTTTTGAAGGTTTTTGCAACCGTCGGATAAAGAATTTTTGTAACAGAGCTTATCATTTCGCTGTTGTTGACTGAAAGAATTATCGCCTCTCTTAAATACTGATAGCCTCTTATGTGAGCGGGTACACCTATCTGATGCATAATCTGCGAAACTACAACCTCAAGGTCTTTGATGCCGTTTTTATTGGCAGAGGAATTGTGAATTCCCGCAAACTGAATAACTCTTTCGGCAAGCATCGAAGGATTATAGGGCTTTAAGAAATAATAATCCGCGCCTGCTGATAAAATCTCGCTTTCAAATCTCTGATTGTCAGCACCAGAAAGCACCATTACAAGCGGTCTTTTTTCAAGACGCATTGAATCAATTTCACGAAGCACTCCGAGTGCATCAAGCCTTGCCATAAATCCATCCATAAGTATTACGTCGGGTCTTTCACCTGTTTTAAGCGCTTCCACCACCTGTGTGCCGTCTTTTATAACGGTTGACACATCGCAGTTATTTGAACGCAGAACCCCCGCAAGCTCATGCAAGGTTTCACTGCCGTCCTCGGTTAACATAACTTTCAACATTTTTCTCATAATTATACCTCCGTTTGAGTAACCTTTTTATAATTCAGCGGTTACTTAATAACTTCACGAAGATATTACCATAAATTGTCAACTTTGTCAATTATTACCAATTATTTTTACAGAAGATAATATCGCATTTTTCGACAAAAAGAAGCCAAGACAAACTCGTCTTGGCTTCCGCAGACCCGTTATGACGCCTTGTCAAGAGTTAATTCTTCGGCAGTTCTGAGCATATTTTCGGCAAAAATCCCGTAACCCTGTGCAGGATCATTGATAAACACGTGCGTTACCGCACCGACAAGCATTGAGTTCTGAACTATGGGACTGCCGCTCATTCCCTGAAGAATGCCGCCCGTTTTTGCGAGAAGCTCTCTGTCCGTAATTTTTACAATCATATTCCTCTCGCCCGTTGCACCGTCATAAACCTTTGTTATCTGTGCATCATAATAATGCGGTCCGCTGCCGTCAACGGTAGCAACAATCTGTGCAGCACCCTCCTGAACTTCTGCCGCAAGTGCAACAGGAATCTGCTTTGAATTTTTCGCAATTTCAAGGGTACCGTAAACTCCTGTTGCACCGTTAACACGAAGGCTGCCGATTGTTGTTTCTGAAAAAACACCGCACAGTTCACCGGGATCTCCGGCACTGCTTTTATAGAAGCCGTTAACCGTTGCCCTGACCGCTTCTCCGTTTGACAAAGGCATTATTTCGCCTGTATCAATGTCGCACACTCCGTGACCAAGGCCGGCAAAGTATCCGTTTTCATCATCATAAAAAGTTACCGTGCCGATACCTGCGGAGCTGTCACGAACCCAAAGACCGGCTTTATATTTGCCGCCGTTCGATTTGACGGGTTCAAGATTCAGTGTCAGATTCTCTCCTTTTCGGTTGACCTTCAATTCAAGCACTTTACCGCCCGAATTTTCAATTGCTTCAATAAGCTCATCGGCAGAAGAAATCTCCTTACCGTCTATATGGGTAATATTATCACCTTTTCTTATATCAGCTTTTTCTGCAGGGTGTATACTACCTGACGGCGTCGGAACCGAATCTATATTGACCGCGATTACGCCTTTGGTATAAAGCTTTATACCGAAAATATCGCCGCCGAGTCCGACGTAGCGGCGTTTTGCCACGTTAACCGTAACTTCTTTTACGGGAAATATATCAAAAACCGTAAGCTGTGACTTATAACCGTTCAACTCTGTAAAGCTTCCAGCCTTTACAACTTCGTTTGTGTCAGCCGAATAAAGCTCTCCCAAATCGATTCTGCCTTCAGCGGAAAGCTCAATATTATTCGGTAAAACAGCTGAACCGTATATTATAACCGAATATATAAAGATGCTCGCCGCAAGAGAAACTGCGCTCAAGGCTTTAAAAAAACGCTTCATACTTCACCCCCGTGTTCAAAAATTTTCGCTTCGCTTTTTGCGAAGCACTATTACTTTGCCCGACGGTGAAATAAAAAAACGGCGGATAAATCCGCCGTAAAAAACTTTCTTGATTTCAAAAATTAGTTTTGTTTTTATTATCAAAAAATCATTCTGCCGAGCATTTTTTAACGTATCTCTTGAAAAATGCAACGGCGGGTTCAATTGCCGAAACGGGAACTCTTTCGTCTGTTGCGTGAGCGCAACGGAGAATTTCAACGCTTACCTTATAGGGTGAATAACGGTAAATATTTTCGCAGATGGGTTCATAGTTGCAGGCATCTGTGCCGCCCATAACAAGATAAGGAGCTACGATGCTGTTCTTGTTTTCCTGAAGGCAAAGCTCTTTAATGATATTGAACGTTCTTGAGTCAGTGGGTGAAAACTGCGAAGCTTCCTTCTGCTTAAGAACTTTGATTTCGATATTCTTATTCTTGCAAACCTTGCGGATATGAGCAACAACGTCGTCAACCGTTGTGCCGGGCATCTGTCTGAAGTTTACAACAACACTCGCCTTCTGCGGAAGAACGTTTGCAGCGGGGCTGCCTTCTGCCATTGTTACCGCTGTTGTTGTTCTTACGAAACAAGCAGTAAAGGGAAGAAGTGTCATTCCGTTTTTAACAAGTGTTTTCATATAGGGCAGATTGCAGGTGAAAAGTCTTAAAGGATAAGTGCAAGCCATACCGAGACCTGTAATAAGATCGTTTACAAAGGGTCTGTATTCGGGCTTGAACTGGTTTTTCTCAAGGCTTCTGATAACCTCTGCAAGCTCGCCGAGTGCAGAATGAACGGGGGGCTGAGATGAATGTCCGCCGGTTGCGTTAACACTTATTTCGATATCAAGATAACCTTTTTCCGCAATGCCGATACCGACAAGCTCTTTATTATTCATAACGCCCTTTACGTTTACGGGAATAATTGCGCCGCCCTCGTCAATAACGCTGTCAAGGTGAATTCCTCTTTCTTTAAGAACGAGCATAATATTCTTTGCACCGCTTTCACCCGATGCAACAACCTCTTCATCCTGACCGAAGAGAAGATAAACGTCTCTTTCAGGCTTGAAGCCTTCTTCAAGAAGAGTTTCAACCGCTTCCATAACCGCGATGAGGTGATTTTTCATATCGATGGCGCCTCTGCCCCAGATATACTCGCCGTCGTTAAAGCCTTCAAAAGGAGGATGAGTCCAGTCGTCTTCTGTGCCTGCCGAAATGGGAACAACGTCCTGATGAGCAAGAAGAGCAATGGGGTCAAGGTCACTTCTTGTGCCTTCCCATTTATAAATAAGACTGGCTTCCATAACAACTTCTTTTGTAAGATTCTTGTGAATAAGAGGATATGCTTCTTCAAGGAATTTATGGAATTCTTCAAACTTTGTGAAATCCACTTTGTCCTTTTCGGGATAGCTCACTGTGGGAATGCTGATAGCCCTGGAAAGATTATCCATTGCTCTCTGAAGGTCAACTTTTTCTTCGGAAGGCGTACCGTAATCAACCTTTTCGGGTACAAATTTTGCTGCTCTGATTGCATTCACTGCGGCAGCAGCACCAACTGCACCGAGAATTGCACCTTTTACTGCTTTTTTCATATCAAACGTCCTTTCCTGTATATAAGTCAATATATATTTTAAACAAAGAATTTGCGTTTAACCCACGCTGTAAGTCTTCTGCTTTTGCGAAGGGCAAACAGGAATATTATGATGGGTATTGAGCCTGCGGTTACCGCAAGGGATATGAGCATCTGTAACTTATTATCACAGTATAAAACCGTGCAAATTTCCACGACGTAGCAAATAACGTTTGCCGCAATAATGCCCGCAATTGCTATTGCAGAGCCCGTGCGGGGTTTTTTAAGCCACAGAATAAACAGCGCCGCAAATGCCCATACCGTTATGATTATGGGCAAAACAAGTGATGCAAACCACGAATCTTTAGCCGATAAATCCGTAAACAGATAAATGCACATTGTCAGCGAAAGCATATCCAGAGCAAGCAGTGCAAGCGGCTGCGGCTTTTTCCAGATAAGAGGAAGAATAAACCAAATCCATGCAACCGCGCTGATTGAGACGATGAATTTTGCAACGCTTCCCTGCCAGAAAAACATATCGAGTATTATAAAAACGATATTGGGGATAAGCATTACCATCGACAAAACGAACGCTGCGTATTTTTTGCTTGTTGATTTGGGAATTTCACAGTTTTGCGGGTATGACGGAGCTTCCTCAACTTTTTTGTTTTTAGAAGGAATAATAACTTCCGTGTCGCAAAGCGGACATTTCGGGCAGCTTGTTTCAAGCTCGACGCCGCAATTTACGCAATATGGCATTTACTTCACCCCTTTCATTATTTCGTTTCTGTTGCTTTCTATTTTTACGGGGATTCCGAGTTTAACGAGAGCGGTAAAATACTCTCTCTGAATAACAGGGTCTTCAAAAATGTTTGAAATGCTCAGTGCAAGCATGCCGTTGAAAGAGAGTGCTGTGCTTCTTGCTCCGCCTATCATTCCGGGGCCCATCATAATCATCAGCTTTTCAATATACTGCTCCATTTCTTTGGGAGCCTTTATTATGCCGATGTTTGAAATAATTGCACTTGTTGCTTTTTCGCCCGCAACCTTATAAACAACGCTTATTCCGAAATCCTTGAGGAATGACGGCAGAATTCTCATTATGGGATTCTTTTCAAAACCCGCGTTGCCCTTCATCATCGCCTGTAATTCTTTTTCGTTGTTGATATATCGGAGATAGAGCGAAAGCTGTTTAACAATTTCGGGGAAGGTATATTCGCCCATTTTGGGGTCTATCTGGAAGGAATAGCAAAGCATAAAGTTTCGCAGGGTTTCACTTTTGAAAAAGTTTCTCAGGTTAACGGGAATCTGTACCCCGACCATCTTTTCTTTGATTTTCCCTTCTTTTTTCTGCATATTATACATAACCCAGACCCATACGGCTGCAAGGAACTCTGTAACGGTTGCACCGTATTCCGCCGCCTTTTCTTTAACGGCTGAAACAGGCATAAAGCCTGTTGTTACGTTGATAATATGCTTCGGAAGTCTTTTGCTTTTATAACGGTAAGTGAATTTCTGAATTCTTTTTGCTTTGGGTACTTTATGGTTAACGTTTTTAAGGTAAGAATCCTCTCTTTCGGTGTCGCGGGGTTTTTCGTTAATATCAAAAACACTCTCGCCGTTGGGTATTTCTTTACCTGTAAGACGCAGATAAACCGCAATAAGCGTCATAAAAAAGCGTGTTGCGCCGTAGCCGTCGGTAACGGCGTGAAAAAACTCAATTGAAATTCTGTTTTCGTAATAAAAAGCTTTAATAAGAAACCCTTTGTTTTCGCTGAATTTAATTCTTCTGCACGGGTTTGCAACGTCGGGCATAACAGGAGGCGCGGCGTTTTCGTTAGCCTCAAGATAATGCCAGAAAAAACCGTTCTTCATCTTTACGTGGAAGTTCGGAAAACGGGGCAAGGTCATCTCAAGCGCCTTTTCAAGCAAAGCAGGATCCACCTTCTCGGTCAACTGTACTGTAATTCTGTAAACGTTTGACCAGGAAGACGTATTCTGCGCGGGATAAATCTTTGCCGCATTATCAAGTTTATACCACTGTTTCTGAAACAAAGGGGTTTTATTTTTCATGGGATTTCTCCTTTAGAAAAAGCTGAGCTGTGTTGATTTGGGCAGAGATTCAAAAGCTCCGCCGTCTTCAAGAGCCTGAATAACGGTTTTTGATGCACCTGAACGCATCTGGAAATCCTCAATTGAAAGGAATTCTCCGCCGCCGTCATTTCTTGCGGCTTCAAGAGCTTCAGCCGCCTTACCGCCACAGCCTGCTATTGCCGAAAACGGAAGTCTTATCTTGCCGTCTTCAATAATATATCTGTTTGCGGTTGATTTATAAATATCGATGGGAAGAATCTCAACGCCTCTTGCCATCATTTCATTGATAACCTGAAGCGAGGTGAAGGTGCCTTCTTCTTTTGCCGTAGCGGTTTTGGTGTTCATCTTCGCCTTGATTTCTTCCATCTTTGCTTTAACTGCTCCCCTGCCTGCAAGTACCGATGCGGTGTCGATATCTTCACCGCGTACGGTCATATAGGTTGCATAGTATTCGGTGGGCTTATAAAGCTTATACCACGCAAGACGCATTGCCGCACTAACGTAAGCGGCGGCGTGTGCCTTGGGGAACATATACTTGATTTTCATACAGGAATCAAGATACCACTGCGGAACACCGTTATCTATCATTGCCTGCTTATGTTCATCGGTAAGAAGAGAAGTTGCCTTGCCCTTTCTTACTATTTCCATAATTTTGAATGCCATACCCTTTTCAACGCCCTTGTTGATAAGGTAAACCATAATGTTATCACGCGTGCCGATAACTTCGGAAATGGTACAGGTGCCGTTTTTGATAAGGTCCTGTGCATTGCCTATCCAAACGTCGGTGCCGTGTGAAAGGCCTGAAATGTGGAGCATATCCGAGAAGTTGTTGGGCTGTGATTCAATAAGCATCTGACGAACGAACGGTGTGCCGAGCTCGGGAAGAGAAAGCGTACCCGTTTCGCAGTCAATATCCTCCGCCGTAACCCCGAGAGGCTCGGGAGAAGTGAGAAGCTCATAAAGCTTCGGGTCGCACACGTCAACCTTCATAACGTTGGTGCCCGTCATATCCTCAAGATGCTTATAGAGGGTAGGAACATCGTGACCGAGGTTATCGAGCTTAAGAATTGTATCGTGAAGCGAATGGAAATCGAAGTGAGTTGTTCTGTGAACGGAATCCGCATCGTCAGCGGGATGCTGAATGGGTGTGAAATCTTCCGCATCCATATCGGCAGGCACAACAACCATACCGCCGGGATGCTGACCCGTTGTTCTTTTAACGCCTACGCAACCCTGAACAAGTCTGTCTTCTTCCGCTCTTGAAAGTACGAGACCTTTTTCTTCAATCCATTTTTTAACAAAGCCGTATGCGGTTTTATCGGCAAGAGTACCGATTGTACCCGCTTTGAAAACGTGGGTTTTACCGAAAAGCTCTTCGGTGTATCTGTGAGCATAGAACTGATATTCGCCCGAGAAGTTAAGGTCGATATCGGGCTGTTTATCGCCGTAGAAACCGAGGAAGGTTTCGAACGGAATATCGTGACCGTCACGGTGCATATCCGCTCCGCAAACAGGACAGTTCTTGGGCGGCATATCGTAGCCTGAGCCGTATTCGCCCTTATAGAAGAATTCGCTGTGCTTACACTCTTCGCAGATATAGTGCGGTACAAGAGGGTTAACCTCCGAAATACCCGCCGCAAAAGCAACGAACGATGAGCCGACCGAACCTCTGGAGCCGACGTAATAGCCGTTATCCATTGAGTTCCATACGAGCTTCTGCGCAATGATATAAAGAACGGCGAATCCGTTTTTGATGATTGAATCAAGTTCCTTATCAAGTCTTTCCTTGATGTATTCGGGCAAGGGATTACCGTAATATTCCTGCATTCTGTCGTAGCAAATCTTACGCAGTTCTTCATCCGAGCCTTCGATTTTAGGCGGATACGTGCCCGACGGAATGGGTACGATTTCTTCGCACATATCTGCAATTTTATTCGGATTTTCAACAACAACCTCGTATGCGGTATCTTCGCCGAGATATGCAAATTCATTAAGCATATCCTGAGTTGTTCTCAGATAAAGCGGAGCCTGCTCGGCGGCATCGCTGAAGCCCTGACCCGTCATAAGAATTTCTCTGAAAATCTTATCGCTCTCATCAAGGAAATGAACGTCACCCGTTGCAACAACAGGGATATTAAGCTCATCTGCAAGATGAATTATCTGTCTGTTGATTTCGTTAAGCTCCTCTTCGGAATTCACCATACCGTTGCGGAGCATAAAAGCGTTGTTGCCGTTGGGCTGAATTTCAAGGTAATCGTAAACGCTTGCATATTCAATCAGCTTTTCTTTGGGCTTGCCTGCATAGATTGCCTGATAAAGCTGACCCGCTTCACAGGCACTGCCCACAATAAGACCCTCTCTGTGAGCAAGAAGCTCACTTTTGGGCACTCTGGGATGACGGTAGAAATATTCAAGGTTGGATTTTGAAATAAGCTGATAAAGATGCTTTAATCCGACCTTGTTCTTTGCAAGCAGAATCATGTGATGAGTCGGAAGCCTTCTGGGGTCAACCTTAATCTTATCATTGATTTCGCTGATTTTTTCAATGCCTTTTTCTTTAAGTATTCCAATAAGCTTTTCAAAAATGCCTGCAAGTGCGCCTGCATCCTCGTCAGCTCTGTGGTGGTCGAATTTAGGAAGCTTGAAATGGCTTGTGAGCGAATCAAGCTTATAATTCTTGACACCCTCAACAATACTCTGTGCAAGCACGAGAGTATCAACGTGGGTGTAGTTATATTCAATGCCGCATCTTGCACACGCAGATTTAAGAATATCCGTATCGAACGTTGCGTTGTGGGCAACAAGCACGGCATCCTCGCCGCAGAAAGCAAAGAAGTTTCTGATTGCCTCATCCTCTTTGGGCGCAGTTGCAACCATCCGGTCATCAATACCCGTAAGCTCGGTTATCTTGTGAGGAATCGGTCTCTCGGGGTTAACAAAGGTCTGGAATCTTGCTACCTCACCGCCGTCTTTATACTTAACGGCACCGATTTCGGTAAGCTTGTCCGTACCTGTACGCAGACCCGTTGTTTCTGTATCAAAGATAATGAAGTTGCCGTTGAGAGGCATATCGCTGTTGCCGTTGACAGCCTTAACGGAATCGTCAACGTAATACGCTTCCATACCGTAGATAACTTTAATCCCGTTTTTCTTTGCTGCCGCCGCAGCTTCGGGGAATGACTGTACAACACCGTGGTCAGTTATCGCCACAGCCTTGTGACCCCATTTTGCGGCTCTTGATACAAGAGCGGTTGCACTTGACATACCGTCCATTGCGGACATATTGGTATGCATATGAAGTTCAACACGCTTGTTTTCCGCCTCATCAAGAACGGGGATTTCTTCTATAAGCATAATTGAATTTGCTTTAATGCAGTAGGTTTTGATGTAGTCGTCGTACTCAACGTGGCCGCGGAGCATAATTGTTTTTCCGTTGCCGATATTTTTTACAAGCTCCTCGCAATTCTGATTTGCCTCAAAGATTTTAACTGCATAGGAATTTGTTTTATCCGTAATATTAAAGTTGATTATCTTGCGTTTACCATCGCGGGTTTCACGCATATCAAAGCCGAAAACGTTTCCCCATACTGTAACGTTGCCGTCCTCAATGGATATTCCGCTCAGCGGTACGGGTTTCGACTTGATTTTGCTGCCGTAAATAACCTTTGCGTTGGTAAGAGAAATCGGCAGATCATCATATTCCTTCTGAGGCTTTTTGGGGGCCTTCGGCTCCTCTTTGGGAATTTCGATTTTAACCCCCTCTGCCTGCATTTTGATATATTCGGGTGAATCGATTGAAAGCTCGGATTCGCCTGAAAAAGATACTTTCACTTTAACGCCGAAGCATTCCTGTATGTATTTTTCAAGGAAAGCATCAGCCTGTGCTTCCTTAAGAATAGAAGCTCCGTCGTTGAGCTCAAACTTAACCGAATCTGTCTCAACGTAAACATTTGCATTTTCAAGGAAACCGTTTGCGGCCGCAACGTTATCCTTAAGAGTTCTGATAAAAAGCGCCGCACAGTTCTGACCTAGAGCCGAGGAAGGATAAATTCCCTTGATATTAACCTTGTTTATTCCGAGAGCGTTTTTGACCTCACTTCTTACAAGCTGAATAATTTTATCCTCAACGTAGCGGTCAAATTTTGCGGTGATGAAAAGCTGGAGCGTTTCATCGTCAAAATTGATATGGGTAACCGTGCCGCCCGAAATTTCTTCACGCAGCCCGGTATTTATATATTCACCTATAAATTCTAAAATCGAGTTGTTTTGCATTATAAACCTTCTATTTCTTTCATAAGCCTGTCTATTGCTTCATTTTCGGGTACTTTGCAAATTGTTTCACCCTTTTTGAAAATAAGGGCGCAACCGTCACCGCCGGCAATGCCTATATCGGCTTCTCTTGCCTCGCCCGGACCGTTTACCGCACAGCCCATAACCGCAACCTTGATAGGCTTTTTGCAGTCACGAAGTCTTGCTTCCACTTCGTTTGCAAGACCGATAAGGTCAATTTTTGTTCTTCCGCAGGTGGGACACGAAACAATATCGGGGCAATCTGTTTTTATTCCTATTGATTTGAGAATATCGTTTGCGGCGATAACCTCTTTTACGGGGTCATCGGTCATAGAAACTCTGATAGTATCGCCAATTCCTCTGAGAAGAAGTGAGCCGATACCGATTGATGACTTTATAAGAGCCATATTGTGAGTACCTGCCTCGGTAACTCCGAGATGCAAGGGGTAATCACATTTCTGAGCCATAAGCTCATAAGCTTCAACCATTGTTGTAACGGTTGATGATTTGATGGAAATTATAATATCGCCGAAATCGCATCTTTCAAGCAATTCGGTATGTTTGAGGGCACTTTTAACAAGCGCCTGAGCACAGGGAGAGCCGTATTCAGCAAGGATTTCTTTTTCAAGCGATCCCGCGTTAACACCGATTCTGATGGGTACTCCCCTTTGTTTGCACGCATCGGCAACAGCCTTTACTCTGTCAAAACTGCCGATGTTTCCGGGATTGATACGGATTTTATCAACACCCGCTTCAAGGCTTGCAAGAGCAAGTCTGTAATCAAAATGAATATCCGCAACAACAGGCACGTTCAGATTTTCCTTAAGCTTTTCAATAAGCTTCACTGCCTCCATATTGGGCACAGCGGCACGGATAATCTCACAACCCGCTTTTTCAAGCTCAACAGCCTGTGCAACGCTTCCCTCAATATCGGAAGCGGGGCGGTTAAGCATTGACTGAACGGTGATTTTTTCACCGCCGCCAACGTAGATATTACCGACTTTTACGCGTCTGCTGTTACGTCTTTCCATTAAAGTTCACCTATCCTCGAATAAGTTTCAAAATATCGTTAAACGAAATCACTGCCATCAGTAGCAGAAGCAGCACAAGACCCGCTGCGTGCACCCATCCCTCGTATTTTCTGGGAACGTGTTTTCTGAAAACTATCTCTATAAGCAGGAAAAGAAGTCTTCCGCCGTCAAGTGCGGGTACGGGAAGAAGATTGAATATGCCTATATTGATAGTGATAAGCGCCATAAGGTTGAGCAGATAACCGAAATCGGTTTCCGTCTTTGCGGTTTCAGCCGCATCCGCAATATAAGATACCGTACCGATAGGTCCGCTTAAATCGTTGAAGCCGTACTGTCCCGTCACAAGGTCAAACAGACTCATCCAGACAACCTTTGCCGTTGCCGCCGATTCAAGAACGGAATACTTTGCAACGTTTATGAAATTCGGCTCAACACCGACAAAAATAAAATCACATACGGTATAGGTTATTCCGTCGGCATTTCTTGTTTCAAACCTTACGTTATCAAGGTTTATTTTTTTGCCGTTTCTTTCAACAACAAAATCAAACTCACCGTCGGTGTCGCTTGAAAGCATATACTTAAGGTCGGTAAAGCAGATTACGTTTTTGCCGTTTATCTTTTTGATAACGTCCATTTCCTCAAGACCGTTTTGTGCGGCTAAGGAATCTTTCTCAAAGGAATGCACCTGAGGAGTGCCGATAAGTTCGCCCGACGTTGCAAGCATAATCGCAACAACGATAACGCCCATAAGAAGATTGACAACGCCGCCCGCCGCGATTACAATAAAGCGTTTCCAGGCTTTCTGCTTGTAAAAAGCTCTGTCGCTTTCACTTTCGGTATCCTCGCCTTCCATACTGACGTAGCCGCCTATCGGAAGCAAACGGAGCGAATATTTTGTTTCGCCTTTTTTAAACTTAATCAAAGCAGGACCCATACCGATTGAAAACTCGTTGACCTGAACTTTGAACAGTTTAGCAAACAGGAAATGACCGAGCTCGTGGAAGATAATTATCAATCCGAAAAACAAAATTGCAACAAGAATCGGCCACGCTTTTCCCCACAACGCACCTGCATCAACGGCAAGTGAAATAGAACTCATAAGAACAACCTTTCTGCCTGTGAACGGGCAAGTCTGTCAGCCTCAAAAACATCGGCAAGACTGTAATTATCATTTTGCGGTGCGTTTTCAAGCGAATACTCAACCGCTTTTGCTATATCGGTAAAACCGATTTTTCCCTGACGGAAAAGCTCGTTCGCTTTTTCGTTGGCGGCATTGACTGCGGCGGGATAAAGTCCGCCTTTTTCAATTGCCTTTCTGCATAAGTTTATGCACGGGAAAGTTTCATAATCAGGATTTTCAAAAGTCAGGTTTGCAAAATCAGCCAAATCAAGCTGTTTTACGGGGCTTTCAAATCTGTCGGGATAAGTCAATGCGTACTGGATCGGAATACGCATATCAGGCACACCAAGCTGAGCAATTACCGAATTATCAATATACTCAACCAAGGAGTGGATTACGCTCTGACGGTGAACAACGATGTCAATATCGGCGGGCTTCATATCGAAAAGCCACGCAGCTTCAATAAGCTCAAGACCCTTGTTCATCATTGTAGCAGAGTCGATGGTTATTTTTGCACCCATACTCCAGTTGGGATGTTTTAACGCCTGCTCGAGAGTAACGTTTTCAAGCTCCTCTTTTGTTTTGCCGAAAAAAGGACCGCCCGATGCGGTAAGAATAAGCCTCTTTATCTGCTTTTTATCGGTACAGCCCTGAAGCGACTGAAAAATAGCGGAATGCTCACTGTCAACAGGGTAAATGTTAACTCCCTTTTCGGCGGCAAGAGCCATAACAAGCTTTCCTCCCGCAACAAGGGTTTCTTTGTTGGCAAGCGCAATATCGCTGCCGGCTTCAATTGCGGCAACCGTAGGTGCAAGGCCCGCAATGCCGACAATGCTGTTAAGAACGCTTTCTGCTCCGCAAGCGGCGCATTCCTTAACACCCTCGGCACCCGAAAGCACCTTGACGCCTGTATCAGCTACCCTGAGTTTTAAATCGGCGGCCGCTTTTTCATCTGCAACCGCCGCATATATCGGATTAAATTTTCTTATCTGTTCTTCAAGGATATCAGTTCTGCTGTTGGCGGTAAGAGCAAGCACTCTGATTGAGTGCATCTGCGCTACCTCCAGTGCCTGAACACCGATTGAACCCGTTGAGCCGAGAACGGCAAGGGTTTTAATCATTGTTAATCATTCCTTATCGAAAAATTATGCCGCAACGTTTACCGCAATCGATACGATTAAATAAAGTGCGGGAAGAGTGAAAAGAAAACTGTCAATTCTGTCGAGAACTCCGCCGTGACCGGGGAAAAGAGTTCCGAAATCCTTTTCGTTGAAGTTTCTCTTGATAACGGATGCCGAAAGGTCGCCGCAAACGCCCAGCACGTACATAAAGATAAGTGCGGGAATTACCATCCATATCGTAATGGTGTCTTTATAGAACCAGTTTGCATCGCAAACGTAATAAGTGATTACAGCAAAAACTGTTGAACCAATAACGCCTGCAATTGCTCCTTCAACCGACTTTTTGGGGCTGATTTTAGGAGCAAGCTTGTGTTTGCCGAGCTTTCTGCCGAAGAAATAAGCAAAAGTGTCGCCAAGCCACGCGGCATACATTGCCATAAGAATCATATAAACAAGCTGTGAACGCTGGAATATATCCGGATTTTCTTCGCAAAGGTCAACAAGCTTGAAATAGGTTGAAAGTGCACCCGGAATTGCAATTGAGCCGAAAAGTGCGAGTGTAACGTGTTCAAACCTTGTTTTTTCGTACCATTTAAGCATAATTACAAGGCAAAGAAGCACGTAAATTATGATTATGCTGCCGCCTGAAACAGGAATGAATCTGTCCCACTCAAATGCAACGTAGGGAGCATAAAGAGCCGCAAAAGCCATTGAAACTGCTGTAAGCACCTTGTTTTTGCACTTTGAAACGCCCATTATCTCATGAGCGGCTATAGCCGAAAACAGACCTATTACTATACTGATGTAATCGCTCAGTCCCAAGCCTGTTAAAACAAGCAGTGAAATAGCAAACAAAGCCAGGACTATTCCCATTATAATTCGTGTTTTCATTTTCTTCTCACTTTTCTTCTGTATTTTTACCGCTTATCAAACACCGCCGAAGCGTCTGTTTCTTTTGCAGTAATCTATTATAGCCTTATCAAGGTCATCTTCTGTGAAATCAGGCCAGAGTATATCCGAAAACCAGAATTCGGAATACGCCGCCTGCCAGATAAGGAAATTTGAAAGACGGTATTCACCGCTGGGTCTTATAATCAAATCGGGGTCGGGCAGACCTGCGGTATAAAGATTTTCGTCTATTGTTTTCAATTCAATATCTTCTGCTTTAAGCTCACCTGCTTCAACCTTTGAAGCAATCGCTTTAACAGCAGTGAGGATTTCGTTTCTTCCGCCGTAGTTTACGGCAAGGTTGATAACTGTCTTTTTGTCTTTTGAATTTTTTTCAAGAGCTTCAATCATTGTAATAATATCGGCGTCAAGACCTTCTCTGTCACCGATATAACGAATCTGAAGTCCTTCCTCTTCGTTTTCTTCTTCTCTTTCCTGTGCTTCGTGAAGATAATCTCTGAAGAGGTTCATTATTGCGGAAACTTCCTGCGCGGGACGTTTCCAGTTTTCGGTTGAAAAAGCATAGAAAGTTACGCACTCAATGCCTAATTTTGCCGCGTAACGGCATATCTTTCTGAAAACCTCGGCGCCTGCCTTGTGGCCTTCGCTTCTGTTAAGGTCTCTCTGCTTTGCCCATCTGCCGTTGCCGTCCATAATAATTCCTATGTGGCGGGGCAGTTCTAAATTCTTAAGCATTTCTTCTGTCATAACTCCGGCTCCTTCTGATTATACGGCAGAGGCATAAAGCCTCTGCCTGAAACTGAAATCAGATTGACATAATGTCCTTTTCTTTTTCTTCTGCTGCTTTATCAATTTCCTTGATGTACTTATCTGTGTAATCCTGAATCTTCTTTTCAGCAACCTTGAGGTCATCTTCTGTAATTTCAGAAGCCTTTTCCATCTTCCTGAGCTTATCAAGAGCATCTCTTCTGATTGAACGCACGGCAACTCTTGAATCCTCTGCCATCTTCTTAACGTCTTTGCCGAGCTCCTTACGGCGTTCCTCTGTAAGCTGAGGGAACACAAGGCGGATTACAACGCCGTCATTCTGGGGGTTGATGCCGATGTCTGAAGCCAAAATAGCCTTTTCGATGGGAGCAAGTGTTGTCTTATCCCAAGGCTGAATTGTAAGAATTCTTGCTTCTGCAACGGAAACAGCCGCCATCTGGTTGATGGGAGTGGGTGTGCCGTAGTAATCAACTCTGATTTTATCAAGAACAGAAGCATTTGCTCTGCCTGCTCTCATGCCCGCATACTCGTTATTGAGAACGCTGACTGTCTTTTTCATTTTTTCTTCTGCAAAATTAAATACGGTTTGCATAGGTTTAGCCCTCCTTAACTATTGTACCGATGTTTTCGCCGAGAATTGCCCTTACGATATTTTCGGGATCTTCAAGGTTGAAAACAAGAATGGGTATATTATTGTCACGGCAAAGTGATGCTGCCGTTGAATCCATAACCTTAAGATTCTTTTCAAGAACCTCACTGTGAGTAACAACGTCGTACTTAACGGCATCGTCAAATTTATTGGGATCTTTATCAAAGACACCGTCAACGTTTGTTGCTTTGAGAATGATATCTGCTTTGATTTCTGCAGCTCTGAGTGCTGCGCAGGTATCTGTTGAGAAGAAGGGATTACCCGTTCCGCTGCCGAAAATAACAACTCTGCCCTTCTCAAGATGACGAACTGCTTTATTTCTTATATAAGTTTCTGCAATCTGTCTCATTTCAATCGCACTCTGAACTCTTACATCAACGCCAAGCTGTTCAAGGGTATCAGCAAGTGCAAGTGAATTCATAACAGTTGCAAGCATACCGATATGGTCTGCACGTGTTCTGTCCATACTGCCGCCAGAACGTCCTCTCCAGAAATTGCCGCCGCCGACAACAAGACCTACCTGAACACCGAGATCTGTAATCTTCTTAACAGCTGTGCATACTGAATTGATAACGTCAAAATCAAAGCCGTGACCGTTATCACCCGCAAGCACTTCACCGCTGAGTTTAAGAAGAACTCGATTGTAAACCGGTTGCATAAAAACACCGCCTTTAAATAATTGAATTTGGAAATAAGCCTACTACGGCTATTATTAATCTATTTTACTTTATTTGGATGAAAGTGTAAAGTCTTATTTTTTATTTTTTAATATATTTTATTATATTATTATTAACTCAATGTTAAATATTAAAAAAACTTGCTATTAATTGATTGTTATAGTATAATTTTGATGTATATTTTAATTCAGGAGAGATTATCTTGAAAAATCTTATTCTTCGCAACACACCCGAAATTGCAGATATGTTTGAACTTCGCACAAGTGAGTGCGTTGACGGAAAGGATACTTATCAGGTATTCTGCGAAAACGAAAAAATCGTTATCTGCGGCAACTGCACAATCAGTCAGGCGATGGGTTACTACGATTACCTTAAAACTTACTGCGGCGTTAATTTTTCTCACTGCGGCAACACTTCTTTTTCAGTAACCGAAGCTCCCCTTTTTGAGGGTAAGCTTGAAAAGGTTATTCCCCAGAAAAAGCGCGCTTATATGAATTACTGCACATTCGGTTATTCCTTTGCTTTCTGGAAATGGGAAGACTGGGAAAAAGAAATTGACTTTATGGCAATGAACGGCATCAATATGCCCCTGAGCGTTGTCGGTACAGAAGCCGTATGGTATTACACCATGCGTGATTTCAAATACAGCGAAACAGGTGCTCTTCAGTTTTTGTCGGGTCCCGGTTTCTGGCCGTGGCAACTTATGACAAACATCACAGGCTATTTCAGTCTCACCGACGTTAAATATATCGAATCACGCCTTGAACTCGGCAAAAAGATTATCGACCGTGAGGTTGAGCTTGGAATGACTCCCATTCAGCAAGGCTTTACAGGTACCGTTCCGCAGTCAATAACCAAGCTTTTCAACAAGGTTAAGCTTCGTCTTATTCCCTCTTGGTGTAACTTCCCGATTACTTATCAGCTTGACCCGACCGATCCCATTTTCAAGCGTTTCGGTAAGGCTTTGCTTGAAAAACAGCGTCAGCTTTTTGGTGCGTATCATTATTATGCTTGCGACCCCTTCCACGAAAACGAGCCCTCAATCAAAACAAGGGATTATCTTTTTAAGGTCGGATACACAATCGACCAGATGTACAAGGAATTTGACAGCGAATCCGTATGGGTAATGCAAAGTTGGTCGCTCCGTGAGCAGATTGTAAAAGCCGTTCCGAAAGAGCGTTTGCTTATTCTTGACATTGACGGCAGCAAGCACTCCAAAACCGATGAATTCTGGGGATATAACTATATCCTCGGCAATCTCCATAATTTCGGCGACAGAAACACTCTCCACGGCAGCATCAAGGCTCTTGCTGACAATGCCTACGTGACAAACAACGTTGAAAACTGCGTCGGCACAGGTCTGTTTATGGAGGGTATATTCCAGAATCCCCTTTACTATGACCTTGCTTTCCAGATGCTCACTGAGCCCGCTGCAATCGATCTTGACGAGTGGCTCCGCAATTACGCATACCGCCGCTACGGAAGCCGTGAAAAATGCCTTGCAGACGCTATGCTTCTGCTTAAAGACAGCTGCTACAGTGAAAAATGCGTCGGCAGAGAAACAGGCTCTGTTATCTGCGCAAGACCCGCAACCGAGCTTCGCCATACCGCACCTAACGACCACAGGGAGCTCCGCTATAACAACTCCGATTTATTCAAAGCACTCGGTCTTCTGTTAAGCTCCGAAAACGCAACAAAAGACGGCTTTGTGTTTGACGTGTGCGACCTTACAAGACAGACGCTCAGCAACCACGCAGGTTTGCTTTACGACAGAGTTATGGAAGGCTATAACAAAAAAGACGTTAACACCTTTGAAATTTCCGCAAACGGTTTTATGAAAATCTGCGAAGAGCTTGATGCGCTTCTTCAGACAAGACCCGAGCTCACTCTTCATCAGCACCTCAAGCAGGCAGGTGACCTTGCTCTCAGCGATAAAGATAAGCAGAATTTTGAGCTTAATCTCCTCACTCAGATTACTGTCTGGGGACCGATGCTCAACTCCGTAAACTATGACTATGCGTGGAAAGAATGGGGCGGACTTATCTCGACGTACTACGCAAAGCGTTGGCAAAGCTTCTTTGAGTATCTTGCCGTTCAGTTCCCAAAACGCAGAAGATTCTCAACAACAACACGCAAGCAGCATTGCGAAAGAAACATTTACCGAGGCAATAATTTCTACAAAAGCTATGCGGAATTTGAAAAGAAATGGCTCTCAACCGCAGACCCCGAGCCGCCTACAGACGGCAACACAGTTGAAGAAGCCCGTAAGCTTTATAAGAAATACGCAAAGCATATTGCCGAAAACTGAATTAAAATCAAAACCCCCGGCTGAGCCGGGGGTTTGCACTGCCCCTTCAAGGGGCGATTACTGGCTTTGCCCCTAAAAGGGGCTTTGAAGGTTTAGCAGCGCATTCCTGTCACTGGCAGCCGCTCCCGAGCGGCTGTTTTATTTTGCCTACTTTGTCTTGCTACCCGTAAACGGGTCTATGTACTCTTTCATTGTCACTTGGTCTACTGCGTAATCTTCTTCAAGCTGATTCCTTATGTATTCTGCTATTTGCTTTTTGTTTCGTCCGACTGTATCTACGTAATACCCTCTGCGCCAGAAACTTCTGGAACCGTATTTGTATTTTAAATTTGCGTGTCGGTCGAAAATCATCAATGTACTTTTACCCTTGAGATATCCCATAAATTGTGCTACACTTATATGCGGCGGGATACTTACAAGCATGTGGATGTGGTCGGAACACGCTTCTGCCTCAAGTATTTCTACATTCTTTTGCTCA